>DASZPI010000966.1:0-12746 GCA_035550355.1 Pirellulales bacterium | reverse complement strand
GCCCTGACGTGTCGAGGTAGATCTTGTCCTGCATGATCTCCTGAATAACGATCTCGAGACGGTCGTTCGTGTCGAGCTCGATCAGCGGTCGGCTGCCGCCGTTCAGGGCGACCAACCGCTTTTGAATCAGCGTCGAGAGCTTGAAGCGCCCGCCGACTTTGTTCACGATCGCCTCTTCGCGCAGTTCATCGATCATCGGCCGAAATCTCCGGAAAAACGGTCAGGTGTATTGTTTGAGGATTTTGCAGACCTCGCCCACGGCGTGGGCCAGGTCGTCGTTGATCACGCGATGACGATAGTGCACGGCCATCGAGATTTCGCGCCGGGCTACTTCCAGGCGCCGGGCCAGCGACTGTTCGCTCTCCGAGCCTCGGCTCACCAAGCGCCGCTCGAGTTCCTCGACATCTCCCGGCATCACGAAAACCGTGATCGCGTCGGGATACTGTTCTAGAACCGCCATCGCACCCTGGACGTCAATCTCTAAGACTACCCATTTTCCCGCATCCAGTCGAGGGGCGACCTCGGTCTTGAGCGTGCCGTACCAATCGCCTCGGCCAAAGACTTCGAAGCATTCCAGAAAATCGCCGGCAGCGCGACGGCGGTCGAATTCATCGCGTTCGATAAAGTGGTAATCGACCCCATCGAACTCGCCGCGGCGCGGGGCGCGCGTTGTGGCCGAAATCGAGCGCTCCAAACCCAGCGGACATTCGTCAAACAGGCGGCGCACGAGGCTCGTCTTTCCGGCTCCCGCAGGACCGGAAATGATGACGATTCGTCCGGGCTTGGTTGTCGGCTGCGCCATGCTGTGGGTCGCGTCCAGGTTCTGCCGACTCGTTTGCGTTGCCATCGCGTCCATTTTATCCCGACGATGTGAGGAACCCCAGATGGACACGGACCGGTTACTGCCGGATTCGCGTTCAGCCACAGGGGTTATTCATTCCACATTCTGAATCATTTCGCGAATCCGCTCGATCGCGGCCTTAACGTCGATCACGCGGCGGGCGATTTCGGTGTCGTTGGCCTTCGAGCCGATCGTGTTGGTTTCGCGAAACATCTCCTGCGTAAGAAAATCTAGCTTACGCCCCGAACTTTCGGGCAATCCCATGATCGAATCGAACTGCTGCAAATGACTCCGCAGGCGGACGATCTCCTCCGAAATATCGCTGCGTTCGGCAAAAATGCTGACTTCTTTGATTACGTCCGACGGGTCGAGCGTCACCTGGTACTCGGTGAGCACCGTTTGCAAGCGCTCGGCCAAGCGTTGGCGATACGATTCCGACACCAGCGGCACGCGACGTTCGATTTCGGCGAGTTCGGCGGCGACCGCCTGACAGTTGGCGCGCAGGTCGGTGGCCATCGCACGACCTTCGTCGCTCCGCATGCGCGCAAGGTTTTCCATCGCCGTTTCCAGCGTCGAGCGGATGAGCGGCCAATCACGCTCGGCGTCGTCGGCACTCGGGATGTGCTCAGTCACCACGCCGGGCAACGACAGCAGCCGATCCAGCGAAACGCTGTCCGACAGGTGCCATTGCTGGCCAAGTGCCGCGAGCTGGCGACGGTAGCTATCGAGCACCGCCGTGTTGATTTGGTAGTCGTCCGAAGCCTTCGTGCGATGGATTTGCAGCGTGACCTGCAACGTCCCGCGTCGAATCTGTTGGCGAACGACGTTCTCGATTTCGGCCTCGAGCGCGCTGTATCCCTCGCCGCACTTGACCGACAGCTTGAAGTACCGGCTGTTGATGGTGCGCAGTTCGACGGCGATCGTAATGCCGTCGCCCTGGTAATGGGCTTCGCCAAAGCCGGTCATGCTGAGCAGCAAGGTCGGGTTCTCCCAGGAGCCGCATCCGTCGTCCGGCATGCCATGCCCGAGGCGTCACGGTCGAAAACCGAGGTCAGACGTCGCGAACGACTACTGCTTTTCGGCTGGCTTTTCGGTCGACGGGCTCGTTTCGGCGCCCGACGGCGGCGTGCTGGCCGGAGGCGTTGAATTGTTTGGCGGCGTCGAACCGGTCGAGGCGGCCGGCTCGGCTGGGGCCGTCGAGTCGGTCGGCGAGGCGGCGCCGCTGGGCGCCGCGGTCTCCGAGGCAGCCGGCGCGCCTGGCGCCGACGAGTCGGCCGGCGGCGCTCCCGTAATCGGGGCAGTAGCGGCGCCCGACGTCTGAGCTGCCGCCGAGCCCAGGGTGCCGAACTCTTCGTTGCTGCCGCCGTAGTATTTCACCGCAGCAATGCAGAGCAGGATCCAAAACGCGGCAACGCCGATCGTAATGCGTGTGAACAGATCGCCCGCCTTGGTGCCAAAGGCGCTTTGGCCACCCATGCCACCCAAGGCCCCGGCCAACCCGCCGCCTCGGCCGCGCTGCACAAGCACGAGCAGGATCAGAAATACGGCGGTCAGCAGCATTAAAGTGGCAAATACAACGCTCATTAAAAATCCTTCGGAGTGCGTCGGTGACTAGGCAGGGGTAAACGATGGTCGTTACCTACTCAACCTCTCACTGAACCGCCACTCACTTGTCCGCCCCGGCAATAATCCCCAGAAAATCGGCAGCCTTCAGGCTTGCGCCGCCCACCAGTGCCCCATCGACATCGGCTTGCGACAACAGCTCGGCCGCATTGTCCGGCTTGACACTACCCCCGTATTGGATACGGACCGCTGCGGCGGTCGCCGCATTGTATCGCGACGCGATCAACTTGCGAAGGTCCGAATGGACCTGCTCGGCCTGCTGAGGCGCGGCGACTTTTCCGGTTCCGATGGCCCACACCGGCTCGTATGCCAGCACAATCTGCTGCATCGCGTCGGCCGAGATTCCGGCCAGCGACCCATCGAACTGCGTGGTCACGACTTCGACGGTTTTCCCGGCTTCACGCTCGCTCAACAACTCGCCCAAGCAGACAATCGGCACCAGCCCGGCGGCCAGTGCAGCATGCACCTTTTTGTTGATCGCCGCGTCGGTCTCGCCGAGCAGGTGACGCCGCTCGCTGTGCCCGAGAATGACGTAGCGGCAGCCGATATCGACGAGCATGGCCGCGCTTAACTCGCCGGTGAACGCGCCGTCGGGCTGGTGATACATATTCTGCGCGCCGAGACCGACCGGCGTGCCGCGCACCACCGCCGACACCGCCTCGAGGTACACGCTCGGCGGGCAGACCGCAACGTCGACGTGTTTGAACTTCTCGGCATTCGAGACGATCGCCTCGGCCAGCGCCACGGCCGACGCCCGCTTCAAGTTCATTTTCCAGTTGCCAGCAATAAAGGTTCGCCGCATCGAAACACGCTCCGGACAATATTCGGGCCAAGCCTGTTGAAGCCGCTCAATATACGGTGATTGCCATGGTTCGGCGAGGGTTCGATGTCTTCCGTCGTGCGGCCATCGACGGCGCCGCGACGGCAGATTAGGCTGCTTGGTTTTGGGAATCCGAGGAGGCCGACGATGAACCGCTTCGCCTGCCTGGTTTGTCTGACGTATCTGAGCGTTGCACCGCTGTGTGCCGCCGAGCCGACGATCGTTCGCCTGTGGGCTGGCACGCCACCGGGCGACGAGGGCTTCGTGCCCGAGCCGGAAACCGATACCAGCACCGCTTCGAGCAAGCTCATCGCCGACCGGCCAATCATTCGGCTCACGAACGTCTCGCAACCGATCCTGTCGGTGTATCGTCCGAGCGCGGCCAACGATACCGGCGCGGCAGTGATCGTCTGCCCGGGCGGCGGGCACCGCGTGCTGGCCTACGACCTGGAAGGGACCGAAGTCGCCGCATGGCTCAACGAGATCGGCGTGACGAGCCTCGTGCTGAAGTATCGCGTTCCGGCGCGCGACGCGAACCGCCGCTGGCTCGAGGCAGTGCAAGACGCCCAGCGGGCGCTGAGCATCGCTCGGCAAAACGCCAGCGCCTGGGGTTTCGACCCCGACCGCTTAGGTATCCTCGGGTTCTCGGCAGGGGGCGAGACGGCAGGACTTGCCGCGCTCAACTACGGCGAGCGCGCCTACGAGCCGCAGGACGACACCGATCGGGTTTCGTGTCGACCCGACTTCGCGGTGCTGATCTATCCGGGCGGGCTGGTCGATCCCCAATCGGGCCTCCTGCGCGACCATGTGCGCGTGCCGACCGACGCTCCGCCGTTCTTTTTTGTCCAAGCGTGGGACGACCAGGTCACCGTGCAGAACTCACTGCAAATGGCCAGCGCCCTGAAGCAGGCGAATATTTCCGCCGAGGTGCACCTGTACGCGACAGGCGGCCACGGCTACGGCCTGCGCCCCACCTCGCAAGCCGTGACGCGCTGGCCGGTACGCGCCGGCGAGTGGATGCGCGAGCGGGGTTTTCTAGCTCGAAAAGCAGCTGCCAAAACTGCGACCCATTGACTTGACCCTCGGGTGGTCGCCGCCACGGGCAATCAGCGCCACGGGCAATCAGCGGCCCGAGGCGATCCGCTCGATGATCGCTACCGACGTCTCGCGATCGATGGGTTCGAACTTTCGGGTCTGGCGATTGAAGGCGTGCATCTCGCCCGAGCGGATTTCGAACCACCAACCGCAGATTCGAATCTTCTTCGCCTCGACCCTCTCGCGGACGATCGGGTACGTCATCAGGTGCTCGAGTTGCAGCAGCACGTTCATCTGCGAAAGCTGATTTTGAACGGTCAACGTCGAATCGAGCGGGCCTTCCTGCTGGAGCCGGAACACGGCCGAGGCGCAATGATGCAGCCACTTGCCGAGGTTCGAGTCTTTTGGCGCCGCGGTCGGATCGAGGGCCGCCCGCATGGCGCCGCACTCGGAGTGTCCGCAAACGATAATGTTCTCGACTCCCAACACGTTGACGGCGAATTCAATTCCCGCCGCCTCCGACAGATCACCGGTCGAACTGCCTTCGACGGTAGCTGGGGGAATCATGTTGCCGACATTGCGGTTGACGAACAGCTCGCCCGGATCGGTCGAGGCGAGTAGTTCCGGCACCACGCGGCTGTCGGAGCAGGTAATGAACAGCGCGTCGGGCGATTGCCCGTCGGCCAGGTGACGAAAACGCTCGGCATATTTCGGGAGCATCGTTTCGCGAAACTCGACGATCCCATGGATGAGCTTGATCATTTTCTCCGACATCCAGCCTCCTCGCGACGCCCCCCCCACAGCCTGGCCAGTGTAGCCGATTTGCCGATCTCGTTGCCCCTCGAATGGTCGCTCAGCCTGCAAAGTCTCGAAGTGTTGTCGTCGCCATTGGTGCGGGCGTTCATCCCCATGCGGGCGACTTAACACGGCCGAAGTCGTCGATCGCGCGTCGACCAGCCGCAGCGCGCCCGGTCGTGGCCGGAAGCGTCCGGTCGCAGGGAGCGGTCTGTGCGAATGCCGCGCGGCCGAGTAACGCACGTCGTACGGCGGTCCGGCGATTGACCTTTCGTGTCGGCCAGCCGATATTGCGCGCCTAGTAAACGTCAGCCATGAAGACGATCCCACGCCGAGACGAAAGGTGAGTCCGTGTTGTCAAGAATTACTACCCAGCGAGCGCCGCAGGGCCATTTGGTGCGCCGATTTACGTCGCTACTCATTTTGCAGCTGAGCGCCGGGCTCTCGATCTGCCCAGTTTTTGCCGAGCAATCGGCCCCAGACGGGCGTCGGCCCAACGTGATCATCATTCTCAGCGACGACCAGGGGTACGGCGACTTCTCGTGCCATGGGAACCCGGCGCTAAAAACGCCGAACCTCGATCGGCTGCATCAGGAGAGCATCCGGCTCACTGACTTTCACGTGGCGCCGATGTGCACGCCCACCCGCGGGCAACTGATGACCGGCCTCGATGCGCTGCGCAGCGGCGCAACCAGCGTCTGTGCCGGGCGGTCGTTTATCCGCCGTCAGTGGCCCGGCGCCGACAATCCGTCGAGCGCCAGCCCGCCGCCTCCGCCGGTGATGGCGGAGCGCTTCGCGGCGTTCGGCTACAAGACCGCATTGTTCGGCAAGTGGCACCTGGGCGACAGCTACCCGAACCTGCCCCAGAACCGCGGGTTTCAGGATACGGTCTATCACTTGGGTTGGGGCATCACGTCGATGGCCGACCTGTGGTGCAACGATTACTTCAATGGCCGATTCCGCCATAACGGCAAGCTGCACGAATACCCTGGCTACTGCACCGACGTTTGGTTCCAACTTGGCATGGATTGGATCCGCGAGCGGCAAAAGGCGGGCGAGCCGTTTTTTCTGTATCTGCCCACGAACGCGCCGCACGGCCCGCTGTGGGTGGCCGACGAGTGGCGCAAGCCGTATCTCGATCAAGGTCTGCCCAAGCCGCTGTCGAGCTTCTTTGGCATGATCGCCAATTTGGACAGCAACGTCGGCAAGCTCGACAAGCTGCTGGAAGAAACCGGGCTGCGCGACAACACGATCGTGATTTACTTTCACGACAACGGCGGCACAGCGGGATGCAACTTTTACAACGCCGGCATGCGCGGCAAGAAGACCACGTACTACGAGGGGGGCCACCGCGCCGCGTGCTTTGTCCGCTGGCCCGGCGGCGGGCTGCGCTCGCCTGGTGATGTGGACGAACTTTGCCAGGTGCAAGACCTACTGCCCACGTTGACCGACCTTTGCGGGCTCGGGGTGCCAAAGGCTCAAGGCGACGGCGCCAGCCTCGCCACGCTGCTGCAAGGCAAGGCCGATCGCCTGGCGGATCGCAAGCTCGTCGTGCAGTACGGCCAGAATCCCGAGAAGTGGCAGTCGGCGGTGCTGTGGAAGAAATGGCGCCTGGTGCACGGCGACGAATTGTACGACCTGCGCAACGACCCCGGGCAAAAGAACGATGTCGCCGCAAAACATCCCGACGTGGTCGAGCCGTTGCGCGAGCATTACGAGGCGTGGTGGTCGGGAGTCGAGCCGTTGCTCGACGAGTTTGTGCCGGTCGTGATCGGTTCCGAGCGCGAGAACCCGGTGACGCTCACGGCGGCCGACTGGGCGAATGTTTATTGCGACAACATGCACGACCTGCGCTCGGGCAAGCAGACCAACTCGGTGTGGCATCTCCAGGTGGCGCAGCCGGGGCGATACACGTTTTCGTTGCGCCGCTGGCCCAAGGAAGCTGATGCCGCGATCTCAGCCGCTGTGCCTGAATTCCACGCCGTCGACGGCGTGCTCGAAGCCGGCACGGCCATGCCGATCGCCAAGGCTCGGCTGAAGATCGGCCAGTTCGATCAATCCGTTCCGGTGAGCAGCGGCGACAAGGAGGTCAGCTTCACCGTGAACCTTGCGGCCGAGCCGAAGACCACGATGCAAACGTGGTTCTACGATGCGGCTGGCAACGAGCTGAGCGGCGCGTACTTTACGTACGTCGAACGGGCGACGAATTGAACCCACGTGCCTTCTCCCGCTGGGAGAAGGTGCCCGAAGGGCGGATGAGGGGGAACTGGCATAGGCGCCGAGGACCCTGCTCACCCTCATCCGGTCGCCTTGGGCGACCATGCTGTGGCAATCGGGCGAGCGGGTCTATTTCGGTCCGCCGCCGAACTGCTTCCAGTACAGTTCCTTGAACGGGTTCACCTCGGGGCCGACGGCCATCTCGTTTTCCTTCGTTGCCGGAATGACTTCGGCCCACCAGCGGTCGTAAGCGGCGCGCATTGCCGCGGCAATGTCCGAGTGCTCGTCGATCACATTCTTCGTTTCGTTGGGGTCGTGCTTGATGTCGTACAGCTCGGTGTTGTTTACCAGCCGCCAGCGATTGCTGCGGACAGCGCACTTAGCGTATTTGAACTCCTCGGCCTTGCCGCGCGGCCAGCGCGCCACGTTGACGAACAAATAACGATCGGGCCACTCGGCATCGGGGTTTTCGAGCAGCGGCACCAGGCTACGGCCGTCGAGCTTCAGCCCCTGCGGAATCGTCGCTCCGGCCAACGCGGCGAACGTGGGAAAGTAATCAATGTGCGCCGTCAGCTTATCGATGTCGCACGGCTTGAGCACACCGGTCCAGCGCCAAAAGCACGGCACGTGCGTGCCTCCTTCGTACGCGGTCCCCTTGGTGCCGTGCATGCCGGCGTTGTACAGCTGCGCCAAGGGATGCCCGTTGTCGGTCATGAAGATCACCAGCGTGTTGCTGTCGAGCTTCCAATCGGCGAGCTGCTTCATTAGCTTGCCAAAGTTCTCGTCGATGTTGGCGATCATGCCGTAGTACGCGGCCTGATCTTGCTTCAGGCCTTGCTCGAGGTACGGCTTCGAGTACTTCGGCGGGCACACGAACGGCCCGTGCGGCGCGTTGGTGGCGATGTACGCAAAGAACGGCTCCTTGCCTTGCCGCTGTGCGTCGATCCATTTCGTCGCCTGCCCGAAGAACACGTCGGTGCAGAAGCCATGCGTCTTTTCGAATTTGCCGTTGTGCAGAATCGCGGGGTCGAAGTAGGTGTTGCCCGGCGCATCGCCGCAACTGCCGGGATACGTCTGACCGATGCCGCCGGCCCCGTGGATGAACACCTCGTCGAACCCACGCCGGTTGGGTTGGTACGGGGCCTCGTCGCCGAGGTGCCATTTGCCAAAGATCGCGGTCTTGTAGCCTGCGCTCTGCAGCACCTGGGCGATGGTTACCGCGCCGAGGCTCATCCGATCGCGTTCGTCGATCGTGTGCGTGATCCCCGAGCGGAATTCGTGCCGCCCGGTCATCAGCGACGCACGGGTCGGCGAGCAGGTGGGGCTGACCTGAAAATCGTTGAACCTAACGCTTTGCTTGGCAAATGCGTCCAGGTTGGGAGTCTTAAGGATTGGGTTGCCGTGGCAGCTCAGCTCGCCGTACCCCTGGTCGTCGGTCATCACCAGAATGATGTTCGGCCGCGGCGGAAGCGTAGCTTCCGCTGCCGACGCGCTGGCCACCCACGCAACGATCACAACGAACGACGCGAATCGAACATGCACCATCGAGAACCGCCTTGGTTTCATTACGGGGACCTAGTTTCCTCTGAGCTTGAACGCGGATTGGCTGCGCGGCTCGAACGGCAGCTTGGCATCGGGCGGCAGGCCATCGAGCACCGCCTGTAAACGGTTCCGTACCGCAATCATCTCGGGGACCACGCTGCTGGCGAGGTCCATCTTCTCCGACGGATCGTCGACCAAATCGTACAGCTTGCCGCTCGAGAACAGCTTGTAGCGCTGGTCGCGCACCACGCGCTCGTGGGCATACTCGGTGAAGATCCACGACCGGGGGGCCGTTTCTCCGCCCGTTAAAAGCCTGGCGAACGAACGGCCGTCGAGCGCGATGTCGTGGGGCAACCCCACTTGAGCCAACTCCAGCAACGTGGGCAGGAAGTCCGAACAGTCGACCAACGCCTTGCTCACTTGGCCCGAGGGAATCCGTCCCGGACAGTTCACGATCAATGGCACATCAATGCCCGATTCGACGAGCGTTCCCAAGCCGCCGCGCACCGGTACGCCGGCAATCGATCCGCCGAGCCGCGCCGGCGAGCCATTGTCGGTAACGAACACGAGCACCGTGTTTTCACGCAGCCCAAGCCGATCGAGCGTCTCCACGAGCCGGCCGATCTGCTGATCGAGATAGCTCAGCATCCCAACGAACTGCTCACGCTCGGGCGCGGCCGCGTTGGGGCTCAGAGGGGTGGTGACGGTCGGCACATGCACCAGCGGCGTGGCGTAGTACGCCAAGAACGATTCGTCGCGATGCCGGGTCATGAATTCTTCGAGGTACTCGAGGTACACGTCGGGGCCGAATTTCCCTCGCAACTCCATTCGCTCGCCATTGCGAAACACGACCGGATCCCAATACCGGCTTTCGAGCGCACGACCGGCGCTCAGCGAAGCCTGGTACCGCTCGTCGGCCGTGCCTTGTCCAACCATTGCGCCGGTCCAAACCAAGTGCTCATCGAAGCCGTGCCGGGCCAATGCGTCGGGCTCGGCGTACAGGTCGTTGACCTGCCATTTGCCGGTGATGCAGGTCGCGTAGCCGGCCGATCGCAACAGGTGGGCGAACGTCTTTTCGCGCTGCGGGTCGAGTCCGCCGCCGCCATAGATGGCCGCGTCGTGATGCGTGGTCCAACCGGTGCGGAAGCCATAGCGGCCGGTCAGCAGCTCGACACGCGTCGTGCTGCAATAGGCGGTCGTGTAACAGCGCTCGAAACGCACTCCGCTTGCGGCAAGCTGGTCGATCTGCGGCGTGTGGCCGCCGTCGGCGCCGTAGCAACCAATCCAGTCTTTGCCCAGGTTGTCGGCAAGCACGAACAGGAAGTTCGGCCGCCGGGCCGAA
The DNA here is from genome assembly GCA_035550355.1 of Pirellulales bacterium. Lineage (GTDB taxonomy): Bacteria > Planctomycetota > Planctomycetia > Pirellulales > PNKZ01 > DATAXP01. Next base: position 2,531 of record DASZPI010000966.1, on the reverse strand, counting down.
GCCGCCTCGACCGAGCCGACCCAAGCAACCGCTGCGCACGACGCCGCAAACACAACGAACCAGAACGTTCGAATCACCATGGAACCTCGCATAACGTGCACGGGCCGGCGTGCATTGTAATCGCTCGAGCTGGCCGTCGCTGCCGTATCAACGACGCGCACCGAGGGCGATTTACTTTACGGCGGCCCGATGTTCGGCCGCCGCATCGCGAGTCAACTTCGCGCCCCACTCCGCAGCTTCGTCGGGTTTGTTCCAGGCTTCGTACAGGCCGATGATGCGGCTCAACGCGGCGCGGGCGGCGGCCTGCCCGCGCGGCTCAAGGTTCAACACGCCAAACGCGCCCAGCAGCAACGTTTCTGCCTCGTCGTAGCGATTGAGCTTCGTTAGCGCCGCGCCCAGCGCGCTTTCGGCGCCGGCCGTCTGCACATGTCCCTCGGCCAGCACACGCCGGTCGGCCGCCACCGCCTCGCGCAGCAGCGGTTCGGCTTCGGCTGCTTTTCCGTCCTCGAGCAGCGTTTCGCCGAGCAGTTGCTTGACTTCCGCGATCAGTGCCTCAGGCGCATGGGCGTGCGTTGCACGCTCGAGCAGGTCGCGCAGCACGCGCTCTGATTCGGCCCGCTCGTTTTGCTTGCTAAGCACGAGGGCCAGCGAGCGCATCGTCGCGAGCGTCTCGATCGCGTTGGGCTCGCGACGATGCTCACGGATCTCGAGCATCGTGCGGAGCACCGGTTCGGCCTCGGCCGGCTTGCCTTCGAGCATCAGCACCAGCGACCACGTCCCCAACGACTTCAACGTGTCGGGATGCTCGCGCCCCAGCACACGCTCGCGTGCTTTCGCCAGGTCCATGACCAACGGTTCCGCTTCGGCAAGCTTATTCAGCGAGAGCAACAACGTCACCAGATCGTCGGCTGCGTTGAGCGCCTCGGGATGGTCTGCGCCCAGCACGCGGCGATGCGCGTCGTAACTGCTGCGCGCGATCGGCTCGGCTTCGGACCATTTACCAGCCGACATCAACAACTGCGCCATGGCGCTGCTGGCCAACAGCGTGTCGGGATGATCGGGGCCAAGGATCCGGCGGCACGATGCGAGGTTCTCGCGCACCAGCGGCTCGGCCTCGGCAATCTTGCCCAAGGCCTGCATGTTCACGGCAAGATTGTTGATCGAGATCAGCGTGTGCGGATGGTCGTCGCCGAGCACGCGCCGCTGCGTGTCGAGCACATCGCGCAGCAGCGGCTCGGCCTCGGCGAATTTTCCTTCCGACTGATAAACCATCGCCAAACCGCTTTTGGCTTGCAGCGTGTCGGGGTGTTCGGGGCCCAGCACGCGCAGGCTAGCGGCAAGATTTTCGCGCGCCAGCGGCTCGGCTTCGCTGGCTTTGCCCTGCGACTGCAACAATCGGCTAAGGTTATGCCGCGCGACCAACGTTTGCGGATGATCCTTGCCCAGGACCTGCTCGCTGGTTTCGAGCTGCTGCCGCACCAGTTGCTCGGCCTGCGGCAACTTTCCCGAGTCGTGCAGCAGCGCCGCCAATTGGTTAAGCGTGGTGATCGTTTCCGGATGATCAGGCCCCAGCACCTTGCGGCAATCGGCCAGCACGGCGGCGAACAACGTCTCGGCTTCGTCGCGTTTGCCGGACGCTTGCAGCGTCGCGGCAAGGTTATGCCTTGCCGCGAGCGTGTGCGGGTGGTCGCCGCCAAGCTGTTTTGCAAGTTGCTGCGAGACGCGTCGCAGCACGCCTTCGGCCTCGGCCGTCCGCCCTTGCTGGTGCCACAGCGCGGCCAACGCGCCTTCGGCCAGAAGGGTGTCGGGGTCGTTCGCCCCCAGCTTTCGACGATGCGCCTCGAGGCTGCGCTCGTACAGCGGCTCGGCCTCGGCCAAGCGGCCCTGCGCTTGCAGCAACTGCGCCAGGTTGTTGAGCGCTCCGAGCGTTTCGGGGTCGTCGCCACCAAGCTGCCGCTGCCGAGCTTCAAGACTGCGGCGATACAATGCCTCGGCCTCGGTGAGTTGGCCCATTGCCTTAAGGGTTTGGGCAAGGTTGTTGACCGCCGCGAGCGTATCAGCGGCGTCCGCACCGAGCTCCTTTTCGCGCAACTCCAGCGCGCGGCGCAAAGGCGGTTCGGCATCGGCGTATAAGCCAAGCCGGTACAGCGTGGTCCCCACCGTATTGCGCACGCTCGCCTCGACCTCGGGCTGACCGACGGTTGCCGACGCGATTTTCGGCCCAACGCTTTGCAGCACCTCCTCGACGGTGATCTTGCGCCCCCGCGCCTTTTCGGGAGCGGCCGAGGCCAGCAGGTCATCGACCAGGAACTTGTTGATCGTTTCGGCGATGCTCGCCTGCCGGTTCGCTTCTTCCTTTGCTTCCATCGCCTGCTCGCGCTGGGCGACGGCTTCGTTGCGCGCCTCGGCAATCTCCAGCTTTTGCCGCTCGGCTTCCAGCCATTTCCAGGTGACCCCCGCAAAGCCAGCGATCACCACGGCCACCAGCGCGGCGGTCAGCCGCGCCACCACGGGGTTGTGCCGATACCAGC
>DASZPI010000965.1:0-3867 GCA_035550355.1 Pirellulales bacterium | reverse complement strand
GGACTTTTGAGCCCGTCGGGCCCGAGGGTCGGTCCGAGCCGTCAGTTCAGCGAGTACACGTGCCAGCGAGTTCACGTGCCAGCGAAATCACGTGCCAACGGCCGAAAGGAGATTCCTTGATGACGCTGCCTCCGTCGGACGAACACGCTTCCTACGATCCGCTGGGCGAAGATGTGGCTGACGAGGTCGTCGCCGAGATGCGCGACCAAAGCCAGCTCGATTTCGATCTCGCGTTTTACGGGCGGGTGCTCGAGCGCGCGCCGAATTATCTCGACGTGCTTCGCTGCCAGGGCGAGCTGCTGACCCGCAAAGGTCTGCATCGCGAAGCGCTCGCGATCGATCGCCGCCTGGCACGGCTGCTACCCGACGATCCGATCGTTCGCTACAACTTGGCTTGCAGCTTGGCCCTGAACGGCCAGATCGATGCAGGCCTAGCCGAATTGCGGTTGGCGCTGGAGCAGGGTTACGAAGATCTCGATTACCTGCAAGCCGACAGTGATTTGGACAACTTGCGCGACGATCCGCGATATCATGCGTTGCTGCGGCAGTTCTTGAGCGGCGTCGCAGGCGACGAAAACTGATTCCATGCGCGCAGTCAAGCGCCTTCGCGACGACTAAGGAGTTATCGTTGCTCGATCTGAGCCCCCGCATTCAAGAGTCGGCTGAATTCATTCGCAGCCGTTGGAACGGCGCTCCGCGTGCCGGCGTGATCCTGGGCACTGGGCTGGGCGCGCTGGCGTCGCAGATCACCGATCGCGTGACGATCGACTACGGCGCGATTCCTCACTTTCCACGCTCAACCGCCATCAGCCACGCCGGGCAACTGGTCTGCGGTCGGCTGGCCGGCGTGCCCGTGATGGCGATGGAAGGCCGCTTCCACGCCTACGAAGGCTACACGTATCAGCAAATCACCCATCCGGTACGCGTGATGAAGGCGATGGGCGCCGACCTGTTGATCGTCTCGAACGCCTGCGGCGGATTGAACCCGTACTACCGCGCCGGCGATGTGATGGTGATCGACGACCACATCAACCTGCTCGGCGGCAACCCGTTGGTCGGAGTGAACGACGACGCGCTCGGCCCCCGGTTTCCCGACATGTGCCGACCGTATACGCCGGCCTTGATCGAGCGCGCCCTTGAGATCGGCCGGCGTGAAAACTTCGCCGTGCATCAAGGGGTGTTCGTGGCCGTGTTGGGGCCGAACCTGGAAACGCGGGCCGAGTACCGCTTCCTGCGGATGATCGGCGCCGACGTGGTGGGCATGTCCACCGTGCCCGAGGTGCTGGTCGCGGTGCATTCGAGCATGCGCGTGCTGGGGCTGTCGTGTATTACCGACATGTGCCTGGCCGACGCACTCCAGCCGGCACACATGGATCACATTCTGGCCAACGCGGCGGTCGCTGCGCCGAAGCTGCAAAAGATTGTGCTGGGCGTGCTGGCCGAGGAAGCGCGCGCCGTTTAGCGCCGCTTAAGCATTTCGCCTGGCGTTCAAACGTCGTCTTCGTCGCTGCAACGTTCGCCCAGTGCCATGGCATAAGCGATCGCGTGGCTGCGGCTGTGCGAAATCGACACCAGGATCTCGCGCACGCCGGCGCGCTCGACCACGTCGCGCATGCCGCCGCGAAGGCCGACTTCGATTTTGTGCGACTTTCCCTGCCGCAGCTCGATGTCGAGCGGCCGAATGGCACGTCCCGGCGCAACGCCGAGCGCTTTGAACACCGCTTCTTTCGCGGCCCAATAAGCGGTGAAGTACTGCATGGCCTGCTTGCGGCTTTGACAGAAGCGCGTTTCGGTCGACGTGTATACACGGTCGATGAACCGTTCGCCGTGGCGTTCGATCATCCGCGCGATGCGCAAACACTCGGTGATTTCGGTGCCAATGCCCAGAACGTTCACCGATCGCGGCTCCGGCAATTACTTGCTCAAGGTCAATCCAGCAGCGCGCTTGGCGCGGCCCAGCACTTCGCCGGCCTTCTGGCGTGCGCGGGACGCGCCGTCAGCAAGGATCTCGCGCACCCGGCGCGCGTCGCCGGCAAGCTGCTGCCGGCGCTCGCGCGCTGCGGCAAAGAACCGCTCGGCCTCGTCCGCCAGCGCCTTCTTCACTTCACCGTAACCAAAACCGCCCCGCCGATACAGGCCCGCCATCTCGTTCCGCTGTGCTTCGTCGGCAAACAACGCATACAACTGGTACAGATGGTCGCTCGCCGGGTCTTTCGGCTGCTCCATGGGGCGCGAGTCGGTGGCGATGCGCATGATCTTCTTGCGCATCGCCTTCGGCTCCTCGAACAACTCGATCGTGTTGTTGTAGCTTTTCGACATCTTCTCGCCGTCGATCCCCGGCACTTTGGCCGAAGCGTCGAGCACCTGCGCCTTGGGCAGCACAAACGTCTCGCCGAAATGATGGTTGAAGCTGCCGGCAATGTCGCGGCACACCTCGATGTGCTGCACCTGGTCGGCCCCGACCGGCACGACGGCCGCATCGTAGGCCAGAATGTCGGCGGCCATCAGCACCGGATACGTGAACAGCCCCGCGTCGGCCGGCAGACCTTTGTCCTTCTTGTCCTTGTAGGCATGGCAGCGCTCGAGCAGCCCCATGGGCGTGCCGGTCATCAACAACCACGAAAGCTCGCTGACTTCCGGCACGTCGGATTGCACGAATAACACCGCATGCTCGGGATCGAGCCCCAAGGCCAGCAAGTCGATCGCGGCCTCGAGGGTATATTGCCGCAGCAGCTCGGCATCGCGCACGGTGGTCAGCGCGTGCAGATTCGCGATGAAGTAATACGCCTCGTTGCCGTGCTGCAGGTCGATGTACTGCCGGATCGCTCCGAAGTAGTTGCCCCAATGAAAGCGGCCGGTCGGCTGAATTCCCGAAAGTACGCGCATTGGGTGGTGGCTAAGTGCTAGGGGCCAGGGTCGAGCTTGAAGGTGCGCCGAGGTTCGCTTGCGATTTCGCGCTGCCGGCATCGCTGGGCGTTTGCAACGTGCCAACGACATCCGATACGCGCGCCGCCCCCAACGACGCAATCGCCGCGGGCAGCGCATCCAACAACTTCATCGACACCGTGGGATCGTAATAGTTCGCCGTGCCGATTTGCACGGCACTGGCGCCGGCGACGAGAAACTCCATCACGTCGTCGATCGTGGCGATGCCGCCGATGCCGATGATCGGCGTGCTCGTGGCGCGAGCCGCTTGATACACGCAGCGCAACGCGATCGGCTTGATCGCCGGTCCGCTGAGTCCGCCCACCGTGTTGCCCAACAGCGGGCGGCGGCGGCGCCAATCGATTGCCATGCCCAGGCAGGTGTTGATCAGCGACAGGGCGTCGGCCCCGCCGTCGCTGGCGGCGCGCGCGATCGCCGCAACGCTGGTGACGTTCGGCGTGAGCTTGGCAATGATCGGCAGCGAACAATGCCCGCGAACATCGCTCACCAGCTTTTGGCACAGCGACGGATCGGTGCCGAAATCGACGCCGCCGCTGACGTTCGGGCACGAGATGTTCAACTCCAGCGCCGCCATGCCGCCGGCCGCCTCGAGCCGCTCGGCAAGCTCGACGAACTCGTCGACCGTGCGCCCGGCAATGCTGACGATGATTGCGGTATTGAGCGTGCGCAGGTAGGGGAGATGGTGCTCGATAAACGCATCGATGCCGTCGTTATCCAACCCGATGGCGTTGAGCATGCCGCCGGTGGTTTCGACCGTGCGCCAGGGCGGGTTGCCGAGCCGCGGCAGGCGCGTGATCGTCTTGGGAAGGATCGCGCCGAGCCGGCCGAGATCGACCAGGCCGGCCATCTCGCGCGCGTAGCCGAAGGTTCCCGAGGCAACGAGGATCGGATTTTCTAGCCGCAGGCGCGAGAGCGTCACGC
>DASZPI010000964.1:0-5066 GCA_035550355.1 Pirellulales bacterium | reverse complement strand
CGAAGACGAACTCGAGCGCGACGCCCAGCGGCTGCAAGAGTACGTCGAGGAGCTGCGGCAACTGGGCGTCGAACCCAAGAGCGGCCCCGATGGCCTGGTTGATTTTCCCACCCTCATCGACGGACGCCCCGCGTACTTGTGCTGGAAGCTCGGCGAGCCCGAGATCCTGTACTGGCACGACCTGGATGCCGGCTTTTCCGGCCGGCAGCCGTTGGTCGCCGAAAGCGGCGCGGGCAAAGGCCCCCAGGCGTTCGACGAGAACGCCTGACCCGTATCGTCGCTATTCGGCGGTCTCGCTGGTTTCGATCGTTCCCAATGCTTGGCCCGGTACGATCGGCTCGTCTTCGTCCACCCTGGTTTCGATCAGCACGCCACTGACAGGTGCTGGCAAATCGACCGTCACGCCGTCGGCCTGCACCTCGACAATGCGGTCGCCCTCGGTGACCGGTGCGCCTTCATCGACCAGCCACAGGCTCAGCGACACGTTCTCCAGGCCAAGATCAGGCATGACGACTGGATGCCGCATCGCTGTCCTCGCGGGTTGCCGCGCTTAGGCCCCTGTGGCCATCTCGCGTGCATGATAGCTCGAGCGCACAAATGGCCCGCTGGCCACCTGGCAAAAGCCCATGCCCCGCGCCAGCCTGCCGAGCTCGTCGAACTCATCGGGCGGCACGTAGCGCGACACGGGCAAGTGCGCCGGAGTGGGTTGCAGATATTGCCCCAGCGTCAGCATCTCGACCCCGGCGTCGCGCAGGTCGGCCAGCGTGTCGAGCAGCTCGGTGCGCTGTTCGCCCAAGCCCAGCATCAGTCCGCTTTTCACGCGCACCGCCGTGCTCAGTTCGCGCACGCGCCGCAATAGCGCCAGCGTCCAACGGTAATCGCTTTTGCGGCCCCGCACATCGCGATACAGCCGCGGCACGGTCTCGGTGTTGTGATTGAACACTTCAGGCTCGGCGGCCATGACGCGCTCAAGCGCCCCGGGCTTGCCCAGGAAGTCGGGCGTGAGCACCTCGACCGCCGCGCCGGTGGCGGCGCGCACGGCGAGCACCGTTTGATAAAAATGCTCGGCCCCTCCGTCGGGCAAATCGTCGCGCGTGACCGACGTGATCACCACGTGCGCCAGCCCCAAGCGTTGGGCGGCCTCGGCCACGCGCTGGGGCTCGTCGATCTCCAGCGCCTCGGTCTTTCCCTTGGCGACCGAGCAGAACCCGCAGGGACGCGTGCACACCGCGCCCAGGATCATGAACGTGGCCGTGCGCTGCGACCAGCATTCCATGCGGTTGGGGCACTTGGCCTCTTCGCACACGGTGGTCAGGCGCAGCTCGCCGAGCAGGCCATCGGTGTAGAAGTTGCCGTTGCCCGCCGGCACGTTCCGCTTTAGCCACGCCGGCAAACGCTGACGCGGCGTCGGCGCAGGCGCGCGCAACTCGATCAGTTCCGACGGGGCAACGATCGGCAAGCTATCCGGCACGGGCGGTCGCCTCGCGCTGGGGCCGCGACATCGGGGCCAGCAGGGGGTGCCCCGAGTACAGGTGGTAATGATCGACGCCGAACGCCGCCGCGACGTGCCGCGCCACGCGCTCGCGCAGCGACGTCATCCGCACCGGCTGCTGCCGCTCGGCGCCCAGCGAGCTCATCGGGCTATGCCGGCCGCTGATCGCATCGACATGCCGCATCAATCGCATCGGCGGCGCCACGTTCACGTAGGCGCCAAAATAGGTGGTCCAGCTCCGCACCGCGCTGGCGATCGCGACCAACTGTCCGCTGCGCCCCCACAGGCCGCGGCTGCCCGGCATCCGCGCGGTCGCAATGCTCTCTTCCGCCAGCACCAGGCTGAGCGCCTCTTGCAGGCGGTCGAGATACTGGCCGACCGTCAGCCCCAAGGTTGCCAACGGCACGATGGGATAGACGGCCAACTGTCCCGGGCCATGCACGAGCGCCCCGCCGCCGCGATTGGCCCAGCGCACGTCGAGCTTCTCGGTGCGCAATTGATTCGAATCGAGATGCACGTCGGCCCGCGACCCTTGCCGGCCGATGGTAATTGTCGTGGGATGCTCGCACACCAGCAACGTGATCTGCCCATCGGCATCGGCCGACGACTCGTACACCAGTCGATGCTGCAGCGCCAGGCTGACGTCGAAATCGATCGTCCCCAGCAGGTGGCAAACCACCGCGGGCGCTCCGCTGGCCGATGATGTTCGAGGAGTGTGCATAGATTACTGATGCCGCGCCCCGCGGCGCGAACGTCGCGGTACTTAAACGTCGCTGTACTCAAACGGCGCTGTACTCTAGCATGCCGATGATAGCCAAAAAAGATCAGCCGCAGCCAAGCAAATTGTACGCCGTCGATCTATTGGGTTGTGGGTCTTGACCCGCGCAGGCTCATTCGCACATGGCCAAGAAAAAAAACAAGGAACCCGCGCCTGCCGAGCCGCGCGACAACGAGCGATTGATCGCGCAGAACCGCCGCGCGCGGCACGAGTACGAAGTGCTCGACACGCTCGAGTGCGGTATCGTTCTTGTGGGGAGTGAGGTCAAGAGCCTGCGCAACGGCAAAGTGACGCTCGACGAAGCGTACGCCCGCGTCAAAGAGACGGAAGTTTGGCTCGTCGGCTGCGACATTCCCGAGTACGCGCAAGCCAACCAGTTCAACCACGAGCCGCGCCGCCCGCGCAAGCTGCTGTTGCATCGCCGCGAGATCGCCAAGTTCGCGATGCAAGCCAAGCAACGTGGCCTGACCCTGGTGCCGTTGAAGCTGTACTTCCATAAGGGGCGCGCGAAGCTGCTGTTGGGCTTATGCAAAGGTCGCCAATTGCACGACAAACGCGAGAAGCTGAAAAAGGCGAGCATGCAGCGCGACATCAGCCGCGCGCTGCGGCGCGGGTAACCGGCAGTAGGGTACGTGCAACGTACCTTTCTCCATCGCGGCGACCGAAGGCACGTGGCACGTGCCCTACAAAAAGGAGCGCGCAGCGCGGCACGCGGCCGCGCTGCGGCTCAGATCGAACTCGCAACAAACTTTGGCGCCGGGCTGTTTGGCAGCCGAGGCGTTCTTGTTTGGGGATGTGTCTGCTTGCCGACGGGGCTGGTCAGGCCCGCGGCAAGCGCCTCGGCTGCGCTGCGCAGTCACGCGGCGCGCGGGACGCCCGGTGATCGGGGTCGTTCAGCAGGCCGGGAGGAAATCGCACACGGCGCCCGTGGCTCCGACGATCTCCTGGACCCCTTGGCCCTCGACCCATCGTACCGGCTCGCAGACGGCAACTGGCGGCAAGGTAGTAGCTAGTGGCTAGTTGCTAGTAGCTAGGGGAGCATGCTTGCCCCTGGCCCCTATTCCACTGGCCTCGTTCTTGCCGCCCGGGTGATGCTCGCGACTAGCGCCCCCGTTGGCGCCACGTTCATGAGCCGGGCGTTCCAAGAACCGACGCCTTGCCCACGCCTTCGTCTTTGAGCCAGACCACCCGTGGCCGCTGCGACTCGTGGGCATTCAACTCGGAAGGCGCGCGATTGTCGAGCGCAGAACTAGGCCGCGCGGTTTTCGTCGCGCGCTGTCCCAGGTATCATGCACCCATGCTGTTAATGCGTGACGTAAAAAAGTCGTTTGTCGATCCCGACGGTGGGCGGCTGCCGATTCTCGATATCGCTGAGTTCCACGTCGCTGCCGGCGAGCAGGTGCTGCTGATGGGGCGCAGCGGATCGGGCAAGACCACGCTGTTGCACATCATTGCCGGGCTGGCGCGGCCCGACTCGGGGTTGGTGCAAATTGCCGGGCAGGACATCACCAAGCTCGGCGAGGCGGCCCGCGATCGGTTCCGCGCCGGGCACATCGGCTACGTCTTTCAAACGTTCAACCTGCTGCCGGGGTTCTCGGCAATCGAGAATGTGCTGTTGGGAATGAGCTTCGGCGGGCAGCGCGGCGACACGGTGCGTGCCGCGGCATTGCTCGAGCGCGTCGGCTTGGCGAAGCGCCGCCGCCACAAACCTGCGATGCTTTCGGTCGGCGAGCAGCAGCGCGTCGCCGTGGCGCGGGCGCTGGCGAATCGGCCGAAGCTGCTGTTGGCCGACGAGCCGACCGCCAGCGTCGATGCCCGGCATCAGCAGCAGATCATCGACTTGATCCGCGATACCTGCCGCGAAGAGAACGTGTCGCTGCTGTTGGTCACGCATGCCGACGAAGTGGCGGGACAGTTCGAACGTGTCGAACACCTGGAACGATTCAACCAAGTCCTCGTCGCCTGACAGCGGGAAGGGCGACCGCGGTCGGTCACGGTCCCCGCCACGCCGCTCGTTTGAAACCTGCCTATGAGCCTCTGGAAAATTGCCTTCCGCAGTCTGCAATGGCGCGCCTTGTCGTCGGCGCTCACGGCGTTGTCGTTGGCGCTGGGCGTGGCGCTGGTCGTGGCGGTGCTGGTGATGTACGCCGCGATCAACAAGTCGTTCGCCAAAGGGGCGCAGGGCTTCGACCTGATCGTCGGCGCCAAGGGTGGCCGGCTGCAATTGGTGCTCAACACGGTGTATCACCTGAGCACGCCGATCGAGAACCTGCCGTGGAGCTACTACAAGCAGTTCAAGCCCGGCGGCAAGTACGCCAACGAGGTGAGCGTCGCGATTCCCTACTGCCTGGGCGACAACTATGAAGGCTACCGCGTGGTCGGCACGACGAGCGAGCTGTTCGACATCGAGTACGTGCCGGGCGAGAAGTACCGCTTTGCCGCGGGTAGAAACTTCGAGCCCGAGCATTACTTCGAGGCGGTGATCGGTTCGCAGGTGGCGTACTACACGGGGCTGCGCGTCGGCAGCTCGTTCGAGCCGACGCACGGCGTGAGCGGCGACGAGGGGCACAAGCACGACGCGTTTCGCGTGGTGGGCATTCTCGAGCCGACCGGCACGCCCAACGATCGGGCGCTGTTCGTGAATATGGAAGGGTTCTTCCTGCTGGCTGGGCACGCGAAGGCCGAGGCGGCAGGCAGCGCGAAATCGCAGCCGGGGGACAGCGACAAGCACGAGCACGCGCACGATCATGCGCACGACCATGGGCACGATCATCATCACGAACCGCTGCCCGAGAG
>DASZPI010000963.1:0-7363 GCA_035550355.1 Pirellulales bacterium | reverse complement strand
ATCAATACGTCGAGATCGCCGGCTCGCGGTACGCGCATATCGTCGATTCGCACACGGGGTTGGGGCTGACAAATCGTTGCTCGGCCACGGTGATCGCTCCGGACTGCATCACCGCCGACAGCGTGGCCACGGCGCTGTGCGTCCTTGGACCTGCCAAAGCGATCGAGTTCATCGAACCGCAGCCCGAACTCGCCGCGATGATCACGAGTGCCGACCCGGCCGTCGGCAGCATCGAATCGTCGCGGTTCAAACGGTTCGTTGCCGGCGAGTCTCCGAGCCCCGAGCGTTGACCGGTGGTCTTGTAATCGCGCGATCGATCCATGGCGGGTACGCCGTTCGTCGGCTTCGATTCGATAGGCATACCGTGACGTGGCGGTTACAATGCCTTAAGCCCCGCCCCGCTGCTTCGATTTCCCCTCCGCGAGCGAACTGGCATGTTGCGATTTTGCTGGTACGTGCCGCTCATGGTTTGCCTGATGGCAGCCTATTTGTCGGCCGACGAGCCTTCGACCGACGACGTGAAGTTTTTTGAATCCGAGGTGCGGCCGATCCTGGCTGAGCACTGTTGGAAATGCCACGGCCCCGACAAGCAAAAAGGCAGCTTGCGTCTCGACCTGCGGAATGCCGCCTTGCACGGGGGCGAATCGGGCCCGGCGATCGTCGCAGGCAAACCGGGCGAAAGCCTGCTTGTCGAAGCGATCAATTACTCGAGCTTTGAGATGCCGCCGAGTGGCAAGTTGGCCGACGACCAGATCGCAAAGATTACGCGCTGGGTTGAACTCGGCGCTCCGGGGCTGCCCGAAGGAGCCGACGCGGCGCCGGTTCACAGCGGTAAGCAAATCACCGATGCGGATCGGGCGTTCTGGTCGTTCCAGCCGGTGCGCCGCCCTGCGGTGCCGACGGTCGATGACGACCAATGGTGCAAGAACGAGATCGATAACTTCATCTACCAGCGTCTGAATGCCGAGGGACTCGAGCCGGCGCCCGCGGCCGATCGGCGGACGTTGTTGCGGCGCGTTTATCTCGACGCGATCGGCCTGCCGCCGACGATCGAGGAAACCGAAGCCTTCGTCGCCGATAAGTCGCCGCGAGCGTACGAGCGCGCCGTCGATCGTTTGCTCGCCAGTCCGCATTTCGGTCAGCGCTGGGCGCGGCACTGGCTCGACCTGGTGCGCTACGGCGAGAGCGACGGATTCCGGCAGGACGCCTATCGTCCCGAAGCGTGGCGGTATCGCGACTACGTGATCGGCGCGTTCAATGCCGACAAGCCGTACGATCGGTTCGTGCTCGAGCAGATCGCCGGCGACGAAGTTTCGCCCGACGATCCCGACGCATTGGTTGCAACCGGGCTGCTGCGGCTGTGGATGTACGAGTACAACCAGCGCGATGTCCGCACGCAGTGGAGCAACATTCTCAACGACGTGACCGACGTGACCGGCGACGCGTTCTTGGGCATTGGCATCGGCTGCGCTCGTTGCCACGACCACAAATTCGATCCCGTCTTGCAACGCGACTACTTTCGCTTGCAGGCGTTTTTTACGCCGCTGCTTCCGCGCGACGATGTGCCTGCCGCCACTTCGGCCGAGCGCGCCGAGTATGCCGAGCGGCTGGCACGCTGGGAAGCGGCGACCACCGACCTTCGGGCGCGGATCGATGCGATCGAGCGACCGACGTACGAGCGTGTGAAGAAATCGGCGCTTTCGAAGTTTCCGAAGGACGTGCAGCCGTTCCTGTTCAAGGCCCGCGACGAGCGTACGCCGCTGGAACAGCAAATCTTTGAGCTCGCCTATCGGCAGGTCACCGACGGTGAAACGAAGCTCAAGTTTCCCGACGACAAAAAAGACGATCTCGCGGCGTTGTACCAAGAGCTCGCTGCGTTCGACGAGCTGAAGCCGAAGCCGTTGCCGCGGGCGCTGACCGTCACTGACGTCGGCCCCGCCGCGCCGCCGACCATCATTCCCGGCGATCGCAAGCAACAGCCGATCGAGCCGGGGTTCCTGTCGGTCATTGATCCGCGCCCCGCAGAGATCGCGTCGATATCGAGCGGCGCAGCGACCACGGGCCGCAGAACGGCGCTCGCGCGCTGGTTGGCTAGCCCCGAGAATCCGCTGCCGGCGCGGGTGATGGTCAACCGCATCTGGCAGTATTACTTCGGCCGCGGGCTGGTCGGCACGCCCAGCGACTTCGGCCGGCTGGGCGAGAAGCCCAGTCATCCGGAGCTGCTTGATTGGCTGGCCAGCGAGCTGGTCGACGGCGGCTGGCGCATGAAGCGCATGCACCGCATGATGCTGCTCTCGGCCACGTATCGCCAATCGGCAACGCGCCCGATGCCGGCGATCGCCAAGCTGAAAGACCCTGAAAACCATCTGCTGTGGCGGATGAACCTGCGCCGACTCGAGGCCGAGCAGGCACGCGACGTGATGCTTTCGGCCAGCGGCGAATTGGACCGCAGCGAAGGTGGCCCGTCGGTCGACGGCGATCGGCCGCGCCGCAGCGTGTACGTCAAGGTGCAGCGCAACAAGCGCGACGAAGTGCTCAATGCCTTTGACGTGGCCGACGGCCTGTCGAGTTGCCCGGTGCGCCACACGACCACGACGCCGACCCAGGCGCTATTGATGATCAACGGCAACTGGACGCTCGATCGCGCCAAGGCGATGGCCAAGCGGCTCGACAAGCTCAAGACCCAGGACACGCACGAGCGCGTCGCGCAGGCGTTTCGCTGGTCGCTTGGCCGCGCTCCCACGGCCGGCGAGATCAAGGCGGCCGCTGCGTTTGTCGCTCGCCAGCAAAAACTCGCCGAGGCTCCGGAAGATGCGATCGCCGGAGGATCGCTGGCCGAGATGCCCGAGCGAAAATCGCACGCGATCGATTTGCACGACAACGAAGGCGCGCAGTTGCGAAGCGATTTGCACGCCAAGCCAAGCGGCGATTTCACGATCGAAGCCTTCGTGCTGCTACGCAGCTTGTACGACAACGCCAGCGTGCGCGTGATTGCGTCGCAATGGGACAGCGATCAACAGCACCCAGGCTGGTCGTTTGGCGTGACGAGCACCGCGTCGCGGTACAAGCCGCGAAACTTGATTCTGCAACTGGTCGGGCACACCGAGCAGCACGACGATCTGGCCTACGAGGTGATCGCCTCGGACCTGCGGCTCGAGCTGAACAAGCCGTATTATGTGGCCGTTTCGGTCAACATCGGCGACGCCGGCCCTGGCGGCGTGACCTTCTCGATGAAAGATCTGTCGCGCGCCGATGCGCCGCTGCTGAGCGCGAGCGTGCCGCACACGGTGATCCGCGGCTACGAATCGAAGCTGCCGTTGGTGCTCGGCGGTCGCGAAGGACAGAAGGTCCATCGTTGGGACGGTTTGATCGACGAGGTGCGCCTCACCGGCAGTGCGCTGGCCTTGGGCAACTTGCTGATTCGAAGCGGCAACGACTCGGACGCGACGATTGGCCATTGGACCTTCGACGGTGATTCCGCATTGGCTGATGCTTCGCAGCGGCGCCACGATCTGAGCTTCTGCCAATCGGGCGCCCCCAGATCAGGCGACGCGCCTACCGCGGCCTGGATTGATTTCTGTCACGTCTTGTTGAATTCGAACGAGCTGCTCTATGTCGATTAATTCTCATCGGCCGGCATTTCATACACGGCGCGAGTTCTTGCAATACGGCGGCGCAGGGTTCGGCGCTCTGGCGCTCAGCGCACTCCTGCAAAACGATTTGCGTGGGGCGGCCGCCGCCTCGGCGCGTGGTCCGCATTTCAAGCCCCGCGCCAAGAGCGTGATCTTCCTCTTCATGGAAGGTGGGCCCAGCCATATCGACACGTTCGATCCCAAGCCCGAACTGAACCGCTTGGCCGGCAACCCGCTGCCCAGCAGCTTCAAGCCGGTGATCACGGCAATGGGCGAGAACGACGCTCCGCTTTTGGCGAGCCAGCGACAATGGAAGCAGCACGGCGAAAGCGGCTTGTGGGTCAGCGATTGGCTGCCGCACATCGCCACCTGCGCCGACGACCTGGCCGTAATTCGCTCCTGCTACGGCGACGGCATCAATCACTCGGGCGGCGTGTGCCAAATGAACACCGGTCAAACCATGGGCGGCCGGCCGTCGCTGGGCGCTTGGGTGTCGTATGGCCTGGGGACCGAGAATCAGAACCTGCCGGCGTTCATTGTGATGCAGGACAGTTCCGCGCAGGTGACCAATGGCACGCGCAATTGGAGTGCCGGATTCATGCCTGCCGTGTACCAAGGGACGCGCGTCGGCGAAGGCGACGAGCCGATTGCGAACCTTTCGGCCCCGGCGGACATCACCCCCGCACGTCAGCGCAGCAAGCTCGAATACCTTGAGCAGCTCAACCGCGAGCATTTGCGCACGCGTCGCGAGCAGTCGGAGCTCGACGCCCGCATTCGCAGCTATGAGCTGGCGTTCCGCATGCAAGCCGAGGCGCCGGAGTTGGTGGACCTGGCCAGCGAGACCGCCGAAACGCGCGCCCTCTATGGCATGGATGACAAGAAGACGGCGAAGTTCGGCGAGCAGTGCTTGATCGCGCGCCGCATGGTCGAGCGCGGCGTCCGCTTCGTGCAGCTGTACCACGGGGCCGGAAGCAAATGGGACGCGCACACGAACATCGAGAAAAACCATGCCGAGCATTGCGGCACCATGGACAAGCCCGTGGCTGGATTGCTCAAAGACCTGAAGCGCACCGGGCTGCTCGATTCGACGCTCGTGATTTGGGGCGGCGAGTTCGGCCGCACGCCGATGTCGGAAAAAGGCAACGGCCGCGATCACAATCCGACCGGCTTCACCATGTGGATGGCCGGCGGCGGGGTGAAAGGGGGGCAAGTCATCGGCTCGACCGACGAAGTCGGCCTGCACGCCGTCGAAGACCGCCTGCATATTCACGACCTGCACGCGACGATCTTGTACCTGCTGGGCGTCGACCACATGAAGCTGGTCTATCTGCACAAGGGCCGACCCGAGCGCGCGACGCTCAACGAAGGCGAAGCCTACGCGAAGATCACCGGCATTAGCTAAAGGCTACGAACGCTCGTGCGGCGTGCGGCCGAGCACGATGTCGAAGTTTGCGGACAATTCGCCGATCTTCGATCCAGCGATCGGCTTGAAATCGACCAGCACCAGCTCGCGTGTCGCGGCGTCGCCCGTGTCCAGAAAGATGCGGTCGCGCTCGTTGCCGGGGTTACCGCGAATGAACAGTTGCGTGGTCAGCAGCTCCTGATCGCCGCGCTTGACCTTCACATGGATGTGCGGAGCCGACCGGCCGACGTACATCACGGGCTTAATGGTGCGAAAGCGATATTCGCCGGTCGAACCTGTAACGAACCGGCCGAAGCCTTGAAAGTTGCGATCGCGGCGCGACTCGCGCACCAATCGATCGAGTGAATGCAAATACACGCCGTTGGAATCGCATTGCCAGATCTCAACCGTCAGGTCGCGAAGCGGATCGCCTTTCGAATCGAGAACGCGCCCAGAGAGATGCGTGATCTCGCCCACCGCAGGGGTCGTCGAATCGCCGACAATAATCAGGTCGTTGTCGCGATCGAGCGGCAGCCGATCGGGGTAGAACGGGCCCTCGGTCAGCCGGGGCGTCGCGATCAAGTCGGCGAACAGGCCGCGGGTGGTGAACAGCGCCGCCCCAAAAGCGCCAACGAACGCGCGCCGATCTAGGAATTGCATACAAGTCTCCCGGGAAACAAAGACGGTTCGATTCGTCGTGTCCCGAAATAGGCGCTCGTCGAGCGCCTATCCATGAGAACGCGATTCCCGAGCGAAGTATTGCAGCGTCTCGGCGGAAAAGAAGCCTGCCACGCCGAAGGTGGGGCAGCGCCGCTCGGCCGATCCGTCTTCCCAACGACCGCCGCCGGGTTGGCGAGGGCGCTAGGCAGCGTTTTCCAAACGATCGAGCATCTGAATCGCCAGGCGAGCATTCTCCAGTCCGCCGATCTGGGCGACGAACAGCTCGACGGCCGTGCGAATGGTTTCGTCCACTTCGTCGAAAGCGGCACGGATCTCGTCAGCGCTCAAGTCTTGAATGCGGATGATATCGCTCATGGAGTTTGCTGGAGCTCGCGGGTGGTTGGTTGTCCTGGACAACGTGGCTGCTGAACCCATCGGCTGCCGACAAGCCAAATGCTAACTTGAACCGACCTAAGTCGTCGCGGCAGCGTCGCTAGCGATCCGCGTAACCCGAATAGTCGGCCTGGTCGCTCAGAAAACCGGCACCCCTAGCAACGCTGGTGATAACTTGCTGCCACGTTTGTCGATAAGAGCCATGGGCCTGCTTGGAATATTTGTTCGTCGGTGAGTACAATAAATGCAGTGCTGGCAAGCGCAGCAAAATCGGATCGGAGCATGGTCATGAAACTCACTTCCGAGCAACAAAAACTGTTTGAGAATTGGCTGCGACAGAAGATCGAGCACTCGTCGTGCACGCTTTGCCAAGCCAACCGCTGGAAGATCGGCGAACTGGTCACCGGCCACGTCAGCGATGCGGTCGACGACCTTGCACCGGCCACCTACATGGTGCAGTTGGTTTGCAAGAATTGCGCACACGTGCTGCTCTTCGACACGCGCTTCATTCAAGGATGGAACGAGCAGCAAGACGTCTCGCAGTCCGGAGTTGTGATGTAGCAGCCCGCGCGGCGTTGGGCTTGTGCGCTAGCGCCTGATTGGCGCGCAGCCTGTAAGCCGTCGGCGGCGACTCACCGGGCGGCCCGGCGCAACCGGGCTCGCGTCAGCAAAACAGCTGAAACACGCCGTTGATCGCGTGTACCGCCTGGTGGGCTTCGGTTTCAACCGCCTCGCCGCCGGCCACCGGCCAGACTTGGTGCAGCCACTTGGCGAATTCAATGTAGACCGTGATGCCGATCGTCACGTTATACGAAAACGTCAAACCCAGCGACGCCGCGAGCGGCAGCGTGGGGCTCGCTTCCGGAATCGCGATTCGCTGAATCGCGGGCACGGCGATGTACGAGGCTGCCGCGCATAACACGGCGAACAGCGCGTACGTGCCGATCGTGAACTCGGTCCCGAGAAGCTGGCTGTACGTATGGGCGACGAGCATCCCGGCAATCGCAAACAGGTTCGGGCTGATCAGGCCAAAGGCGATGAATTGCCACCCGGCCGAACGCAAGTCTTTCATGCGCTTCGATGCGGTCATGCCCATTTCGAGCAGGTACAGGCACAGCAACCCGTGAAACAAGGTGAGAAACACAGGGTCGTCCTTAGCGACCACCGATTTGCCCTGCAGCTCGCCGATGAAGCCAATCAGAATTCCGCCAAACAGCAGATAAATGCCCGGATTCAAAAACACTTCATGCAGCATGGCCGGGCTCAAAATGCTATG
>DASZPI010000962.1:0-12452 GCA_035550355.1 Pirellulales bacterium | reverse complement strand
TCATCGCACGCCGCGGCGATGCATCGCCGTTAGCCGACGCCGAATCGCCGGGGGTTAAAGTCACCATCGCCGCGCCGAACCACCCGGTGCCAGGCCATCGCGACCTCACCAGCAATTTCGCTCCCGACGAGTATCTGCGCGCCGTCGAGCGCGCGATCGAATACATTCGCGCGGGCGATATCTTCCAGGTCAACCTGTCGCAGCGGCTGTTGCATCCGGCGCACGACGGTTCGGTGGCAATCTACCTGCGGCTGCGCGAGCGCAACCCCGCCACGTTCGCCGCCTATTTCGACCTTGGCAAGTTCCAGATCGTAAGTGCCTCGCCCGAGCGGTTGCTGCAATCGATCGACGGCCAGGTCGAAGCGCGCCCGATCAAGGGCACTCGCCCGCGCGCCGCGCGACCCGAGGCCGACCTGTTCGCCGGCGATGAACTGCAAGCCAGCGAAAAGGACCGCGCCGAGAACGTGATGATCGTCGATCTGCTGCGGAACGACTTGTCGCGCGTGTGCACTGCCGACAGCGTGCGCGTGACGCAGCTTTGCCACGTCGAGCGGTACGAGTTCGTTCAGCACCTGGTCTCGGCGGTCCGCGGCACGCTGCGCCCGCCGATGGATGCGATCGACCTGGTGCGTGCCGCATTCCCGGGGGGCTCGATCACCGGCGCTCCAAAAGTGCGCGCCATGCAAATCATCTCCGAGCTCGAGCCGACGGCGCGCGGCGCTTATTGCGGCGCGCTGGCGTACCTTGGCTTTGACGGCTCGTTCGACTCCAGTATCCTGATCCGTACGATTACCGCGGGCGGCGGATGGTGGCAGGCCCCGGTGGGCGGCGGCATCGTCGCGCAATCCGATCCGCAGGCCGAAAGCGACGAAACGTGGCACAAGGCCGAAGGATTGCTCCGAGCGCTGGAATGACGCGCATTCGCATGAGTTGGTGACCGGTAAGCACGATGATCCTGCTGATCGACAATTACGATAGCTTCGTCTTTAACCTGGCGCGCTACTTTGAGCGCCTGGGACAAGCGACACACGTCGTGCGCAACGACGCGATCGATGTGCGCGGCGTTGAAGCCTTGTCCCCAGAGGCCATTGTGCTTTCGCCGGGGCCCTGCGCTCCCGACCAGGCCGGCTGCTCGCTGGAGATCGTGCAGCAATTGCACCGACAGGTTCCGCTGCTGGGCGTATGCCTGGGGCATCAAACGATTGCGCAGGCATTGGGAGGGCGCGTGGTGCGTGCGCCCGAGCCGGTGCATGGCCGCGCGTCGACGATTTTTCACGATCGCCGCGGCGTGTTTGCCAACCTCCCGAACCCATTGACGGTCGGGCGGTACCATTCGCTGGTCGTCGAGGCCCAAACGCTGCCCGGTGAGTTGACCGTGACCGCCCGAACCGGCGATGGTGTGGTGATGTCCATTGAGCATCGCGATCTGCCGGTGGTCGGGGTGCAATTCCATCCCGAATCGATCTTGACCGAGCACGGCTACGAGTTGCTCGCGAACTTTTTGCAGATGGCGGGCTTAGCGGGCGCGGTCCCCAACGAGACCACCGCGGCGGAGCGGCGTGCGGCACAGGGCGAGCCGAGTCCGGCCTGGACCTCGCAGAGCCTGGTGCCCCCGGCCGAGACCGCGACGCCCGATTTGCCCGTTACTTTTTAGTCGCAACGTAGTTCGCCACGCTGGGAGATTTGTCCGACGTGATTCTGGAAGGCATCATGACGACGCTCGGGCCCGAGGGATCGCTCAACGTCGCCCCGATGGGGCCGAAGGTCGATGCGGGAATGACGCGACTGCTGTTGCGGCCGTTTCAGACTTCGACAACGTACGCGAATTTGCGCCGCACCGGCCAGGGCGTGTTCCATGTGACCGACGACGTCGAGTTGCTGGCGGCTGCGGCGATCGGCACCCTCGAGCACGACCCGCCGACCATCGCAGCGACGGCGATCGAAGGACGCATTCTGACCGGTTGCTGCCGCTGGTACGCGCTGCGCGTGCGCGAGATCGACGACCGGCAGCCGCGCACCGAGATCGTTGCCGAGGTGGTGGATCAGGGTTTTCGCCGCGAGTTCTTCGGCTTCAATCGGGCGAAGCACGCAGTACTCGAAGCGGCGATTCTGGCGACGCGCGTGCACCTGCTGTCGGCCGATCACCTGCATGCCGAGCTATCGCGATTGCGGCCGCTGGTGCAGAAAACCGGCGGTCCGCCGGAAGAGCGCGCGTTTGCGATGGTCGAGCGCCACATTGATGCCAGGCTCGGCGAGGATGCGACAGGATCGTCCGATGCTTGACGCGGTCATTCGAGTGCGTGCAGCGAGCCGTTTGCATTTCGGCATGTTCTCGTTTGGTCAGCCGGGCGTGCGCCGATTTGGCGGCGTTGGCGTGATGGTCGAACATCCCGAGCTGTCGCTGACGGTCGAGGCCGCCGACGAATCGAGTGCCCAAGGACCGCTGGCCGACCGCGCCTTGGCGGTGGTGCAGCAACTCGACCGATTCAATTGGTGCAACCAGCCGGCGCGCTGCCGGATCGTCATCGACCACGCGCCCCCGGCGCACGCCGGGCTGGGCAGCGGGACCCAGTTGGCCCTGGGCATTGCGGCCGCGCTCAACGCGCTCAGCGGCGCGCAGCATAGCCTGGACGAGGCGGTGCTGGCGACAGGCCGGGCGCGGCGATCGGCGATTGGCACCCACGGCTTCGCCGCGGGGGGTCTGATTGTCGATCCCGGCAAGTTGGAAGACGACGAGATCCCGCCGCCCTTGGTGCAGACCGCAATCGCCGACGAGTGGCGGTTCGTGCTGCTCGTTCCAACCGGCGCATCGGGCGTGTCGGGAGCGGCCGAAGCAGCGGCGTTCGATCGACTGCCGGCGGTGCCTTTGGCTGACACAGCCAAGTTGTGCCAGCTTGCCACGTTGGGAATGGCGCCGGCGGCAATGACCGGCGACTTCCAAGCATTCGCCGCCGCGTTGACCGAGTTCGGCCGTCTGGCGGGCAAATGTTTTGCGGGCGAGCAAGGTGGGCAGCATGCCGCGAGCGCTTCGCTGCCGCTGCTGGAATTGTGCCAGCGACTGGAAGTTCGCGGGGCGGCGCAAAGCTCGTGGGGGCCGACGGTCGCCGCGGTGCTGCCCGACCCAGCCGCTGCAACGCAGTTCGCCGCGCGCGTGCGCGCGGAGCTAGGCGAGTCGAACGTGCAGGTGATCGTCACGGCGGTTGCAAATCACGGCGCGAGCGTCGAGATCGACGATTCGGCAAGCGACGGCTGACATGGGTGACGATAAACTCGCCGTCATGCGCCGCTGGCGCCGACGACGCCGCTGGCTGGTGATGGGTGTGGTCATTTTCGGTTCTTACATCGCGGTGGTGATCGTGTTCCAGTCGCTGCAAAACTCGTTGATCTTTCCCGGGGCCATGACGCAAGGCGCGGCCGAAGCGCAAGTACAACCCAACGCCGGCGAACAGCTCGTATCGCTGGCGACCTCGACCGGTGACCGAGTCGCCGCGCTGTTCGGCAAGGCGGCGATGGCCGGCGACGAACCGCGGCCCACCGTGCTGTTCTTCTACGGCAACGGCATGTGCCTGGCGGCGTCGCAGGACCTGGCGGAATGGTTTCGGGCCCTGGGCTTCGACGTGCTCGTGCCCGAGTACGTTGGCTATGGCATGAGCGACGGCGAGCCGAGCGAGCCCGGTTGCTACGCGACCGCCGACGCCGCGTACGACTGGCTGATCGCGCGCGGTGTCGATCCGCAACGCTTGATTGTCGTCGGCTGGAGCCTGGGAGGCGCGGTGGCGATCGACCTCGCTGCGCGAAAGCCCGTCGCTGGGCTGATGGTGCTCAGCGCGTTTACGAGCCTGGTCGAGATGGCCAAAGCCCATTACGCATTCTTGCCGGTGGAGCGATTGTTGAAGCATCGCTTCGAAAGCGAGACAAAGATATCGCAAGTACACTGCCCGACGGTGATCGGCTACGGCGATGCCGACACGCTGGTGCCGGGCGAAATGTCGCAGCGGCTGGCCAAGGCGGCCGGCGGAACGGTCGAGCTGTTCCGCGTGGCAGGGGCTTCGCACAACGATTTCTTTTCGAAGGCCCAGCGGCAGGTGGCCGAGCACCTCAGAGCGCTCGCTGCGCGTCGCGGCTAAATGTCGCGCATCAAGCGCACGGTGGCCCGGAAGGCGTCGACCGTTTGCGCCAGGTCGTCGTCGGTGTGTACGGCCGACGTAGGACCACCGGGCCACGAGAACAAATCGACTCCGTGGACGAGCATGCCCAGACGCAGCGTGTTGACCGTGGCACGATGGGCTGACTTGAAGGTGCGGTAGTCGTAGCGACCCGCGGCAATGTCGTCGGCGGTGATCGGCCGCCGCTCGGGATTCGTGAAGATATGAAACCCCGAGTACGTGCCGTACACGACCCAGGGCGTGTGCTCTGCGCGGAGCACGTTGTTGAGCGCTGTCCGCAACCGGGCGGCATAATCGTTGGCGCGTTGGCAGACGTCGGTCGAGGCGATTGTTTCGAGCGTGGCGATGCCGGCCGCGGCCGAGAGTGGATTGGCGTTGAAGGTTCCCTGGTGCGGAACTTTTTCGCGCGAGGCAGCGCCGGTGGAAAATGCGAGCTGGTCGAGCACGTCGGCCTGCCCCACGACGGCGCCTCCCGGCAGCCCGCCGGCGACGATCTTCGCGAGCGTGGTCAGATCAGGCGTGATCCCGAGCGCAGCCTGTGCGCCACCGGGCGAGCAGCGAAAGCCGCTGATCACCTCGTCGAAAATCAGCAGCGTGCCGGTTCGGGTCGCCATCTCGCGCAGCGCCGCGAGGAACGACGGCAGCACCGGCACCTGCCCCCAGCTTGCACCGGTCGGCTCGATGATCACTGCGGCTACGTCGCCGCGCTCGAGCAAGCGTTCGGTGGCGGCGGCGTCGTTCGGCGGCGCGAGCGACACTTCTTCAGCCACGCCCGGCAACACGCCGGGCGTCGGTGTGCCATCGAAATGCGAGCCGACGCCGAAGGCCATGTGGTCGTGCCAGCCATGGAAGTGGCCGAGAAAACGTACGAGCCTGCGTCGGCCGGTGGCGGCGCGGGCCAAGCGGACGGCCAGCATGGTCGCTTCGGTGCCCGACGAGGTGAAGCGCACGCGCTGGGCGCAAGGCACAAGCTGCTGCACCAGCTCGCCCCAACGCAGTTCCAGCTCGTGACACGCGCCGAAGTGCGTGCCGCGGGCGAGCTGCGCCGCGACGGCCTGCACGACCTGTGGCGGATTGTGCCCCAGCAACAACGCGCCGTGCCCGCCGGCGTAGTCGACGTACTCGTTGCCGTCGACGTCCCACTTGCGCGAACCGGAGGCGCGTTCGACGAAGATCGGATACGGATCGAGCTGCCGGCTATCGTGCGTAATGCCGCTGGGAAACACGTGCCGCGCGCGCTCGGCAAGCTGCCGCGAGCGCGGCGTTCGACGGAGATACTGTTCGAGAATGGTCGCTTCAACGATGGCCATGGACGCGCCCTAGGATGTTTGGACGCATTATCCATCATTCCATGGCCCGCTGCCTACTGCCTTCTGCGGCCTGCTCTTATCGCCGCCATTCGAAACCGAGGCCGCTGGCGTTGGTGACGGCCCAGGGGATGAGCAGCGGCTGGCTGCGGCCGCGCTGGGTGTTGTCGACCGCGGTGCAGGCGAACCATCCCATGGTGTAGCCGAGGAAGGCTTGCGACGGGAAATGCTGGGAGTCGTTGACGCGCGACAGGGCAGGCATGACCGACAGTCCGTAGAACGCAATTTTCAGCACCGGCCGGTCGGTCATCTTGGCTGCGGTGATGAACGGAAGCGAACCGACAAAGGCGTGACCGCTGACGCCGTTATTATCGACCCAAAACTTCCAATTCGAGCCCCAGGGATGCTCGTTGGGCCGACCTGCGCCGGTAACTTTTTGCATGAGCAGCAGCGCTGGGCCGCCGACGATGCCCGCGCGCAAACCGCGCGCGCCGTAATCGAACATCACTCGTCCGCAAGGTCGTTGGTCGAACGCGAGTCCTACGAGGCCGATCGCCGCGAATGCCGGAAATGTGTACGTTCCTTCGCCGAATACCTTGAACGCGTGGATGCCGTCCTGATAGCCAATGCCGTGCTGGTACCAGTTCAGAATGTCCTGGTCGGCCTGCGTGTTGGCAATGGGCGCGGCGATGGCAAAGGCGATGCCCTGCCCCAGCAAACTGGGAATCGAGTAGTAGTTGACATAATCCGAGGCGATCAGGCTGGCGGTGCGATGTACCCGCGGCCAGCGATCGAGAAAATGATGCTCGTCAGCCTGCTCGAACGCTGGCCCCGGGTCGGTGAACACGCGCGAGCTGCCGCCGAGGCGCGACGCAATTTGCGCCGCGAGCCGCTGCTCTTCGGCGTCGTCGTGGCCAAGGGTACGCCAGGCGGCTGCCTCGGGGTCGACGCCGCGCAGCGTGTCTTGCGTTTCAAGAAAAACCGAAACCTCGACCGTGTAACCCTGCTCGGCAGGCTGCATCGAGACACCGACCCAGCGCCGCTGGGCCGGGGCCGAGATCGTCGGCGGTGAAGGCAACACCAGGGCGAAGCTTTGCAGGCGCGCCGGTTGGACCGCGCCGTCGACCGTACGTGGCGGCGAGTTCCGTTCGATCGGATAGGTGTCGTCGACCGCATCGACGATCGCTTGCCAAGTGGCCATAGGATCGGTGCCGGGCACCTGGATCGAATTGCCAAACGACCGGGCTGCGATCGCTGGAGATCGGACGTCGGGCGAAGGGATGCCGACCACAGGCTCGTCGGCGCGCGCGTGGCGTGCCGCAATCACGAGCAAGCATGCCGCGCAGAACGCTACCCAAAATGTCTGGCGATGGGGCATGACGAGGCAGCCAACAGGAGGGGGCGGCATTGTGCGAGAAACGCCCCGAGGCGGCAATGGCAAAACGTGCTAGCAGCACCGACAGAACGAAGTCCGCCGCGGTCGGCCAAATCGGCGCACGCGACGCGACCAGCCATTTACAGCAGGCCGTAGGCGGTGAGCGTGGTTCGCAGTCGACCTTCTTCGGAACTGCTCAGCGGCGTCATTGGCATGCGCAGCTCGCCGGTGTCGCGGCCGAGCATTTTCATGGCGGCCTTGATGGGGATGGGATTGGTGGCGAGCCCTAACATGTCGCGGCACAACGGGAAAAGCTTGCGATGCCAGCGTTGGGCCTCGGGCAGGTTGCCCGCCTCGAACGCCGACAGCAGGCCGATCATGTCGCCCGGCACGATGTTGCCGACGACCGAGATTACCCCCCGTCCGCCGACGGCTAACAGGGGCAGCGTCAGGCTGTCGTCGCCGCTGAGAATGGTCAGGTTCGATAGCGCCAAAATCTGCGACGCTTGATCGAGCGAGCCCGTGGCCTCTTTCACCATAGTAATGTTCTTGAGCTCGCCCATGCGGGCGATCGTTTCGGGCTCGATATTTTTGCCCGTGCGTCCCGGAATGTTGTACACGCACAGTGGGATATCGACCGCCTCGGCCAACGCTTTGAAGTGCTGATAGAAGCCTTCCTGCGTTGGCTTGTTGTAGTACGGCGCCACGACAAGGGCCGCATCGGCCCCCGCCTTCGCCGCCCACGTGGTCAGCCGCAGCGCTTCGCGCGTGCTGTTCGAGCCGGTGCCGGGCATCACCTTGATCCGCCCGGCAGCGATTTGCACGACCTCGGCGATCACCCGCTCGTGCTCTTCGTGCGACAGGGTCGGCGACTCGCCGGTGGTGCCGACCGGGCACAGGCACCGCGTGCCCGCGGCAATTTGGAACTCCACCTGATCGCGCAGCGCGCGCACATCAAGCGCCCCGTCGCGGAAGGGGGTCGTGATCGCGACCGAGAGGCCGGCAAATGCTTCGCCTTTGGTAGACATGGACGAAATTTTAGGGAAACAGGGCGAAATCGCAAGCGGCAGGCCCGCGCGATTGTCGGACGCTACGCGACGAGATTCTTCATTTCGCGGACGGCCTGCTGCATGCCAACCATTACCGCGCGGGCCACAATGCTGTGGCCGATGTTCAGCTCGTTCATGCCGGCAATTGCCGCCACTGGCTGCACGTTGCGGTAGGTGAGCCCGTGGCCGGCATTGAGCACCATGCCCCGCTCGACGATCATCCGCCCGGCGTTGGTCAGTTTGACCAGCTCGGCCGTCTGCTCGCGATCGCCTGCGGCCAAAGCGTATTGACCGGTGTGCAGCTCGACCGCGGCGGCGCCGACGGCCAAGGCGGCATCGATCTGCCGCTCGTCGGCATCGAGAAACAGGCTGACGACGATGCCGGCCGACTTGAGCCGGGCGACCACCTCGCTCATCCGCCGCTGCTGGGCCACAACGTCGAGCCCCCCTTCGGTTGTCACTTCGTTGCGGTGCTCGGGGACGAGCGTCGCCTGGTGAGGGCGTGTCTGGCAGGCAATCGCGACGATCTCGTCGGTCGCACCCAGCTCGAGGTTCAGCTTCACCGTGACCGTTTCGCGCAGCAGGCGCAGGTCGCGATCTTGAATATGCCGGCGGTCTTCGCGCAGGTGAATGGTGATGCCGTCGGCCCCGCCGAGCTCGGCCAAGGCGGCGGCCCAAATCGGATCGGGTTCGTAGGTCCGCCGCGCTTGACGCACGGTCGCGACATGATCGATGTTGACTCCCAGGCGTGCCATGGTCACAAGCTACCTAAGACCGTGGCTCGAAACAAGAATAGCCACGGGCCGCGATCGAGCACGCGCACCGAACGGAGCAGCCGCCATGGATCCTGTACGCTGGATGACGCTCATCGCCCTGGGGCTATTCTTTGCCGAGGGCTTTACGCTGAGCATGTTCCCCGTGCAATTCCAACAACTGTTGCAAGAGATTGATCCCAAGCTGTTGCAGGCTGCGGGACTGCTGGAGATTGTCGTGGCGGTAAGCCTGATGGCCGGGCTACTGCTCGGATAGCCGGCGCGATCGGTCAGCCGCGGGGTGCGGACGGTATCGCAGGCCGAGCGGCGCTCTCGAGCACATGCTCGAGCGCTTCGAGGCTGGTCGGCTTCACCAGGTGAAAATCGAAACCGGCCGCAGCCGCTTGCCGGCGGTCCTGTTCCTGTCCGTAGCCGGTGAGCGCGATCAGCGTCACCCGATCGCCGCGCGGATGTTGACGAATGCGTCGCGCTACCTCGTAGCCGTCGAGTTCCGGCATGGCGATGTCGAGAAACACCACCTGAAATCGGTTCCGATCGAACGCCTCGAGCGCGGCGTGTCCGTTGTTGGCCGTCTCGACCTGCTGCCCGATGGCGCGCAACATCATCGCCAGCGTCTTGGCCGAGGCCTGCACATCATCGACCACCAAAATGCTTCGCTTGGGAAGCGGCCCGACCCGCGGGTGCCCGGCCGCCGGCGTTTCACTGCCGTCGGTCGAGGCGGCGACCGGCAGCGCCGACAGCCTGACGACGAACTCGCTGCCTTTGCCCGGTCCTTCGCTCGACGCCTCGACGGTGCCGGCGTGCGCTTCGACCAGGTTTTTGACCAAGGTCAGCCCGAGTCCCAACCCGCCGTGCGAACGATCGAGCGTTTGATCGACCTGCACGAATATGTCGAAGATGCGATCGAGCATGGGCTGCGGAATGCCCGGGCCGTTATCGCGAACGCGCACGACGGCCTGATCGTGGTCGCGCTCGACGGCGACGCTAATCGTGCCATTGCTGCCTGAGTACTTGGCCGCATTGTGGATGATGTTGCCAAACACCTGCACCATGCGGGCCACGTCGGCCTCGAGGTAAATCGGCTCGGGCCACATGCTGAGCGACAACTTGTGTCCGCAACGATCGATGAATGGCTGAATGGCCTCGATCGCTCCGTGCACCAGGGTGCCGATCTCGACGCGCTGTTTGCGCAGTTGAATTTTGCCGCGCGTGATCCGAGAAACGTCGAGCAGGTCGTCGATCAAGCGGATCATCTGCTGCACCTGCCGCTGCATCATTTCGCGCAGCTCTTCCATCTGCGCCGCATCGTCCTTGACGGCCTCCCACAGTTGCAAGGCATTGCTGATCGGCGCGAGCGGATTGCGAAGCTCGTGCGCCAGCGTCGCCAGGAATTGATCCTTGCGCACGTCGGCTTCGCGGCGGGCCTGTTCTTCGCGGCGGCGCGCGGTGACGTCGCGGAACACCAGCACGGCGCCCACAATCACGCCTCGCTTATCGCGGATTGGTGCGGCATTGTATTCGATCGGACGCTCGACGCGATCCTGGGCAATCAGCATCGTTCGATTGGAAAGGCTGACGATCTGCGATTGGCTATAGACCCGCTCGATGGGGCTCGGCATCGGCTCGCGCGTCGTCTCATGGATAATGTTGAACACATCCGCAATCGGCCGCCCGATCGCGTTCTGCCCCCAGCCGGTGAGCGATTGCGCGACGGTGTTTTGCATGACGACGTGCCCCCCGCGGTCGACCACGATCACGCCGTCGCCGATGCTGGTCAGCGTGGTCGACAGCCGCTCGCGCTCGGCGTGCACGGCAGCTTCGGCTTCGGTGCGCGCCTTGAGTTCGGCGGCCAACGATCGCCAGGCGAAGGCAATCACCCCCACGCTCAACAACATTGCCAGCAGATTGGCGCTGACCGCGTTGGCGTAGCTCTCGCTCGCTTGGCGCGACCGCTCTTCCAGCAAGTCGTATTCGTGCCCCTGCATGCCGGCCACAAGCAACCGAATGGCATCCATGCGCTGCGTGCCCAGCCGCGCGATCTCGTTGGCCGTCGTCACGGGATCGCGTGGCTTAAGCAGCTCGAGCGTCGTGGTTAGCTCATCGAGCTTGGCCGTGACCAACGGCTCGAGCTCGCGGATTCGCTCTTGCTGCTCCGGATTGTCGGCCGTCAGCTGGTTGAGCTGCTGCATGTGCCGCCGGGTCGCGGCGATCGCATCCTGGAACGGCGTCCGAAACGACTCTCGCCCAGTGATCAGATAACCGCGCTGCCGCGACTCGGCTTCCTGCGCGCTGGCCAATACTTGCGACAGCTCGCTGAGCACCTCGTGCGTGTGGCCGACCGCGGCGTCATTCTCGTGCAGCCGCCGCGTGTTACGGTACGAAATCACGGCGTCGATGACGAGAATCGTCACGACGGTCATAAACCCGATCCGCGGCGCTCGTCCGATATTCCAGGTCATACGACACTCAATGCGTCACGTCTCACGCCCCCGGGAGCTCGGCGCGCGACCCGGCCACATTGAACCCGCGCCGATGGCGCCGCGCCACCGAACGCTATGCTTCGGGCGTGTGCCGGAACTTTCGCACCCGGCCGTAGTCGAGCCACTCGACCACGTACAAATCGCCCCGCGAATCGACCGTCAGCGCGTGCGGAGTGGCAAATTTCTCGGGCGTAACGTTTTCTTTCTTGATTCCGTGGCCATCGCCCAGATGCGCAACCACCCGATCCTTGGCGTCGAGGATCGACACGCGCGCCCCCAACTCGGGAACGTACAGATGCCCGTCATGCTGATAGAAGCAGCAAGGCAGCCGCATGTCTTCGACCGTGCGGCGATATTCGAGGTCGGTCGAATAAATCTCGATGCGATTGTTCGCGCGGTCGGCAATGTACACTTCCGGCTCTTTGCCCAGCGTGTTCACCCACACACCATGGCACACGCTGAACAGGCCATGGGTTTTGCCGCGGCCGCCGATCGTTTTAAGATGCTTGAAGTTCTTGTCGAAGCGATGGACCAGTTGGCTGCCGTAACCATCGACAATGTAAATATCGCCGTTCGGGGCGACGGCCACGTCGGTCGGGTTGTCGAATTGGAACTTCTGCGCGGCCGAGCCTTCCTTGGCGACACTGCCCAGCTCGTAGAGCACTTTGCCGGTAAGATCGGTCTTGTAAACGCGGTTGCCGGGCTTGTTCTCGGTGAAATAGAAAAACTCGTCGCTGCCCTCGCGGCTCCAGTACAGGCCGTGAGCCGTCTTGGCGACGTCGTCGGCGGTGATGCCGACCTTTTCGGCAAAATCGTTGCTCCAAGTTTCGAGCAGCTTGCCGTCGCGATCGAACACCGCCACGCACGGCTGCGCCGAACGCGAGGTGACGAAGATCCGGTCCTTGGAATCGACGACAATCGCGCAGCCGAAGCCGTACTTCATCCCCTCGGGAAGCTTGCCCCAGCCATCATCGAGCGTATAGGTCCACCGGCCAGAACCGATCTTCACCGGCGTCGACGATTCGGCGGCCCGGGATTCGGCGCCGGGGCCAAGGGCTAGTGCCGCACCCGCCGCGGCCGAACCGGCCAGAAAATCTCGCCGCGAAAGGCGATGCGGAAATAGATACTTATCGCTCATAGGTGTCGAACCTCGGTTGCTATCGTAGCCAAAGAGTCGGCACTTTTCAGACTAACTCATCGACCCGGGCGAGGCAAACAGCGCTCGGTGCAGGCAACGCTGCTCGGTCAATGCAAGATTCGAACCTAGACGGCCACCTTGATCACCGCCTTGTGCAGGGTGCC
>DASZPI010000961.1:0-1565 GCA_035550355.1 Pirellulales bacterium | reverse complement strand
ACGCGCCTTGCCCCCGAGGAGGGCTCGACGCTCGAACAGGTGGTCGTTCCGCTGGTGCATGGCGAACAAGGCGCGGTCGCGCACACGATCGAGCTTCGCTACCGTTTTTCCGATCGCCGATCGCGGCCGGTGCAAGGAGCGATGACCCTTGAAGGCCCGACGCTGCCGGCATTGTTTGCCGCGCGGCGGACTTTCTGGCAAGTGGTGCTGCCGGCCGACGAGCATTTGTGGCTGCCGCCCGAAAATTTCACTTCCGAATACACCTGGTCGTGGAGCGGAATGCGTTGGGGGCGCACGCCGGTGCTCGGACAGTCCGAACTCGAGAGCTGGGTCGGAACCCGGCACGATACGCCGTTGCCGGCCACCGTGCACTCGTACCTGTTCAGCACCACCGATGCGGACCAGGCCCTGAAACTGAGCGTCGTTCGGCGCAGCGTGCTCGTGCTCGAGGCTTCGGGCCTGGCGTTGGTCGTCGGGCTGGTGCTGGTCTACTGGCCCGCGGCGCGGCAACCGTTGGTGTTCCTTGTCTTGGCGGTCGCGACTGCGGCGCTGGCGACGTTGTATCCCCAGCCGGCGATCGTATTGGCCGAGGCTTCGGCTCTCGGGCTGTCGTTGGTCGTGCTGGCCGCCGCACTGAAACGCCGCTTTCACGATCGGCGCAACATCGCGCGCCCGGTTCGCAGCGGACCGAGTTCGATCGTCGAGCGTGGTTCGACGCGTACACAGCCGCATTACCGCAGCTCGGTCGCCGGTTCGATGTCGACCACCAGCGGCGCCGAGCTGTCGATGCCGATTCCTGAAACCGAAGCACAGCGATGAGGTCGGTCGAGTGCATCGTCATCGGTTCACTTTCGGCGGCTGGTCCCTGGCGTGGCTGTTTATTGCCGCCTGGGTGAGTGCGCGCGGCATGCTCGCCCGTGCCGACGATGGCCAGGCCGACACTCCGATTCGCTACCGGCGAATCTTCGCGCCGGCCGAATCGATCAAGGATTGGCCGCGAGGCAACGAGCGGTATGTGCCGGTCGAGCCCGAGGAGTTCGAGCGGCTGGTCGACCTGGCGACCTCGGCCACGTTGCGGTCGGATGCCGAGCTTGGCCGGCTGGAATCGATCGTGCTGCACGCGCGGTTGACCGAGGATGGAGTGATGCATGGCACGTGCTCGCTTGCGCTCGCACCCGGAAGCGCCGGATCGTCGAGCTGCCGATGGTCGCCGTGCAACCTGGCGATCGTCTTGCCGCCGCCCAACGATGCGGCCGCGGCAATCGAGCTGACGTCCACGCCCGATGGAGAAATTCGACTCGCTGCGGAAGCATCGCGCGAGCTTGCCTGCGAGTGGTCGCTGCGCCCGACGCGTCAGCAGGAAAAAGCATTGCAGTTTGATTTCGTTTTGCCCGCAGCGCCGCGTCACACCTTACTGCTCGACTTTCCCAGCGGCCTGTCGCCCAAGTGCAGCCGCGGCATCAGCATCGAGGAAGCTGCGCCCGACAAAAGCCGGCGACGTTGGCGGATCGAGCTCGGCGGCGTGACGCGCTGCTCGTTGGACCTTGCCCCGAGCGAATCGGCTG
>DASZPI010000960.1:0-6186 GCA_035550355.1 Pirellulales bacterium | reverse complement strand
AGCGGGTCTTGCGTGAGCACGATCATGTCGGTGACGCCACACTCATCGAGCGTTACGCGGATTCCGCCGGTGACGCGCTGCCGGCGGAACGGCGGCTGCAAGGCGCTCGCGGTGACTTCGTACGCGTCGGTCGCTTCCGAGACGCCAGGCA
The DNA here is from genome assembly GCA_035550355.1 of Pirellulales bacterium. GTDB lineage: Bacteria > Planctomycetota > Planctomycetia > Pirellulales > PNKZ01 > DATAXP01. The sequence goes on along the minus strand of DASZPI010000960.1, from coordinate 6,035 downwards.
CGATGAACGACAGGTTGTTGCCCGCCCATTGACTGGCGACGAATTGCGTCCCCGCGCCCGACCAGATGGGCAACAGCAGTCGGGCGCGTTCGGTCTGCAGCACGAACGCGTTGACCTCGGGGTTGGTTTGCGGCGTCGGATTCAGCAGTTGCTTTTTGTCGCGACCGATCCGTAACCCGTTGCCGGGCGCCGGCGGTTTGGGAGGCGTGTAGTTGCTGCTGGTAATGTTCGTGACGATCGCGCCGCTGGCGGTCCAAGGCTCGAGCAGATCGAGCTCGGTGTTGAGCAGTTCGAGGGCTGCCGCGCGCAGCTTGGTGAATTCATCCTCGGCATCGAGCCGTTGCGACGAGCGGAAGCAGATACCACGCGCACCGGCGGCCAGCGACGTGTAAACCATCGCACGCAACTGATCGACATCGACGTTCGCCGCCGTTACGCTGCCGGCCGAGAGCAGTTCCATCTGCTTCAGCAACTCGGGAGCGAACTCGGTTTGCACGTTCACCCAGGCCGGCGTGCCCGGACGCATGAGCCGCATCCGCTCGCGCAGCCAAACTCCATAGTCGTTCAATTCAAAACTGCTGCCCAGCACGTCGCGCCCAATGGCGAGCACGTCGACTTTGCGGCTGTAGTCGAACAAACTCGCCTCGACGCCGCACAGCGTCGGCCGCGAGGTGTACGGATCGGCGCGGCGCACCAGCTCGGCCAGACGGCGCGTCGATTCCAGGTCGCCGACCGACAGCCCATCGCCCAAGGTCCATGCCAACACGCGGTCGTAGCTGGAGCTGATCTCGCGCGGCCGCGCCCCGCTCTGCAAGGCTTCGGCGATGTTCGCCGGCGGAGGGCAGACGAGCCATAGCCCGGTGCGCTGCGCGTCGGCCAGCAACTCGGCCGACGGCGGCTCGGCGAGCTTGACCGTGTTGAAGCCGCGATCGGCGAGCCAGCGCAGCGGCTCGCCACGGTGTTCGATCATGTGCGGAAAAAACGGCCGGCCTTCGACGAGAAACACGCTGCCGTTGAACTCCACAGCCGGCCGCGCTACCGATGACGCGCCGCCGCCAGAGCTCACCGGTTGAGCGCCGATCCGCTCGCTTCCGACTGCGGCAAGCGCAGCGCTGTCGGCCGTCACAACGCCATCGACCGTCAGATCGTCGATCCACAGTTGCAGCCGGCCCGGGCCCGAGGCGACATTCAGCAGCAAGCAATCGACGTATGCCTCGCGGGTGTCGATCTCCGACTTGCGCTGAGCCCGGAGGACCCAGGCCTGGCGGTTGAGCAAGGTTGCGACGTCGCTGAGTTCGAGCTGCTGCCAGCGGCCGACTTCGGCATAGACGGTGCCGGCCAACAACGTGGTCAGCGGCTTGCCCGTGCTTGAGTCGATGGCGCGCGGCAGCACGACGCGAGCCATCAGTTGCGGGCCTGCACGATCGGCGCGCAGCCATACGCTCGCGCGCAGTTCGTTAATAACCGGCGCGCGCCCCAACGTGTAGCGCAGGAATGCCGAGCGGCCGGGACCGGTGAAGTGGATTTGCAGAAATTCGCAGCCGTCGCCCGAATGGCTTCCCGACCGCGTACGCTCCTGCATCTCAATGCGGTACCGCGCTTCGCCGCCGGCGTCGGTCCATGCCGGCCCGGCGGTTTCGAAACCATCGTTCAGCGCCGCGACAGCTACTGCGGCCAACGTGAGCAGCCAACCGGCGCAGAGTACGACCGGCAGCGCGCCTGACGGCGCGCGGTGACCCCTACGAGCGAGCCTTCGTAGCTGCATCGATGGCCGGCTTTGAGGATGGCGGAACAGTGGCCAAAACGCATCGTGCGGTTGACACACTGGGCAAATGACGCAAGTCGGATTTGTACCAAGGTTTGCGAATTGCCTCCAGCCGACCTTGTGGCGTTCTCGCCACAAGGTGATCGCGACGCTGGCATGCAGGCGGTCTTTCCTAAGTTGCTTTCACCACTTGAGTTGTGGTCGAATCGGCGTGCCGGGCCGCGGTTGTGGCATCGAGGCTGCTTTAGCTACGTTCGCCGCCAACCGTTGCCGCTTGCTTAAGGAAGTGATTCGAATGAACCTCCGCTCACGTGGGGCCGATGCCGCGATTGAAGAAATCCCGTACGACGTTGTACAGCTTCGCGCCGCGATCGAGTTGCTGCCAACGCAGCATCGCGAGGCGCTCCAGCCCCTGGTCGAACGCGTGGTCGAGGGAACTCAACGCCGCCGTAAGATCATGAACCTGGTGCAGGATGCACTCAGCCAGGTCCGGCTCGACATGAAGTATTTGATGTTCGACCTCGAAGCGACCCGCCGCGAGCGCGACGATTATCGCCGCCAGCTCGATGAGATCTGATTCAAACCCTTTAGCCCCCGGCGATTCGCCGGGGGCTAAGCCAAGCCATCGCGGCGGCCCTACGTTCAGTCGAGCCGCTTGATGCGGATGTTGCGGAACGCCACCGGCTCGTTGTGCCCCGCGAAGCCGAATTTGCCGCTGGTGCGATCCTTGCCGGGATGCGGCTTGTCGTTCATGAACTCGGTGACCTTGCTCAGGTCGGTGTCGAGAATCACCGAGCCGTTCAGTTCGACCTTGATGGTCGAGCCCCGGACGGTCACTTCCTGGAAGTTCCAATCGCCGGTCGGACGCAGGTAGCCGCGGTGGGCCGGCACCATGCCGTAGGCCGAGCCGTGCGCCTGGCGTGGATCGATCTTTCGCTCGCCATTGTAGCGCGGGTGTTCGGTGTCGAGCACTTGCAGCTCGCACATCGCGCTGTAGGCGGCGTCCTTGGCTGAGTCGAGGCCGCGGATCACCAGCCCATTGTTGCCGCCCGGCGGCAGCTTGAACTCGAGCCGCACCATGAAGTCGCCGTAGTCGTCGGCCGCCAGCAGGTTGCCCCCCTTGCCCGGCTTGCATTGGATCGCACCGTCGACCACCTCGTAATTGTCGGTGGCCCCGGTCCAGCCGGTGAAATCGCTGCCATTGAAAATCGACTTGAAGCCATCTTCGCCGTGCTTGGCGAGGATGGCATTCGCCTCGTCGCTGGGAATCTCGCGTACGAAAACATTGCGCCAACGAATTTCCGAACCATGCGTTTGCAACTGGATCGGACCCTTGGGGAACAGCGGGTTGGCGGTGTTGTGCGCTGCATGGATTGCGGCGCGCACCGGGTCGTAGTCGGGGTACGCGCCGGTCTTGGCATTCGGACGATCGAAGAAGTTTTCCCAAGTCGCGTGGTCGACCACGAGCTTGTCGTTGAAGATCACCGTCGTGCGGGCGCCGGTTTGAATCACGCGGAACCGATTCCACTCGCCGAACGGCTTGTCGGCCAACACCAGCGGATCTTTGCCTGCAGCGCCGGGGCTGTTGTTCCACAGACCGCCCGAACCTTTGTCGGCTCCCTTGTCCCAGCTTTTGCTCTCGGGCGTGTAGTCCCAAATCTGCACTTGCGGGGTGCCGCGCAGGTAAATGCCGCTATCGCCGAGCGGCAGCATCTTGTAATCGACGAACAGTTCAACGTCGGCGTAATCCTTGTCGGTCGAGGCGTAGGCGCCTTTGCCGTCGTTCACCATCTCGCCATTTTCGACTTTCCAGTGGGCGAGCATGTCGGACATGTCGGCCTCGAGCTTCGCTTTACGCTCGTCGGGGGTCATCGCGTCGTACTTGCGCAGATCGAACGTTCCCATGCCGTGCCAGCCGGCAAGGTCGTTGCCGTTGAACAAGGCGGTGAACCCCGACGGCGGCGTGTTTTCGGCCGGCGCGCGATTAGACAAGACGAGTGCAGCGATACCAGCGAACAGAACGATCAGCGTGCGCGACATCGGCTCGGGCTCCAAAGGTGGGCAGGCGGGGAGAGTGCGGAGGATCGCCATGATTGTGAATCAGCGTGCCGCGCCGATCAAGGGTTTGTCGCCGCCGAGGGAACGTTATATTGAGGACGCACTGCCCCGATCGAACCGTGGAGGACAACCCGATGCAAACCGCCAGCGATGCCTTGGCCCAGACGATTGCAAATGCCGCCGGCATGGTGATGTTCTACACCGAGGACCTTTCGCAGCGCGATTATCTGCACCGGCCTTGCGCCAAGGCCAACTGCGCCGCGTGGCTCATCGGCCATCTGACGCTCACCGCCCGTTCGATGCTCACGCGGATGGGAGCGTCTGATTTGCCGCCGCTACCCGACGGGTTCGAAAAGGCCTACGCCCGCGATGACACCGCCCCATCGGCCGCCGAGTTTCCGTACATCGACCAATTGCGCGATGTGTTCCAGGCGAACCACGCGCGGTTTGCCGAGTATGTGAAGGGGCTCGACGCGGCGCGGCTGAACACGAAGCTCGAGAAACCGCACCCGCGATTCGACACCATCGGCACGATGGCCGCGTTCGCGCCGATCCATATTGCGACCCATGCTGGACAGATCAGCACGATTCGCCGCAGTCTGGGGCGGCCGCCGCTCGTGTAATCTCGCAGCTAGTTTTTATTGCCGATCTCGCGCGACATCGCCGCCTTCAGTTCGCTGATGGTGTCGGCATACCTTGGATCGCCGGCAAGGTTTTTCATCTCGTGCGGATCGCTCTGCTCGTCGAACAGCATTGCGCCGCCGCCTTCGCCGTTGTACTCGGCATATCGCCAGCGCTCGGTGCGAATCGAGCGGCCATTCTTAATGACCGTAATCGCAGGGTGCGACCAGTCGGCTTGCGGGTTGTTGATCAGCGATGCGAAGCTGTGCCCTTCGATGCCGGCGGGCTTCGGCAGGCCGCACAGTTCGGCAAGCGTAGGATACAGATCGACCAATTGCACGGTGCGGCTCGAGGCCTTGCCGTTGCCCGCCGCACCAGGAACGCGCACGATCAGCGGCACCCGCGCTCCGACCTCGTACAGCGAGCCGTGCTTCGACCATTTGCCTTTCTCGCCCAAGTGGTAGCCGTGATCGCCAAAGAATACGACGATCGTCTTCTCGGCCAATCCCAGGCGGTCGAGCGCATCGAGCACGCGGCCGCAGTTCCAATCGGTCCACGAGGCGCTGGCCCGATAGGCGCGGATCATCTCGCGCGCTTCTTCGGGCGAGGCGTCGCGATTAATGAACAGGTCGCCGTTGCGCGTCGGGATCGAGGCGGCCGGGAAGCCGGCCGGTGCAGCCGGGCGCGGGGCAAAGTCGGGCGGCAACGTGATCTTTGCCGGATCGTATAGGTCGTAGAACTTCTGCGGCGCGGTCGGCGGACTGTGCGGCTTTAGGAAGCCGACGGCAATGAAGAACGGCCGATCGCGGTAGGCTTCGAGCAGTTCGATGCCGCGCTCGGCGGTTTGGTAGTCGACATGTTCTTGGCCATCGGCAGCGAGGACGACACGCCGATCGGACTTGCTTGGGTCCTGCTTTCGCTTTGGCGGGGCTGCGGCGCTGGTTTGTCGAGCGGGGGTCTTTGCGTTGCCTTTCGAGTTGTTGCCGCGGATCTCATCCCAGGAAGCATCGTCTTCGAGCCCGCCGTGAAAGATCTTCCCGGTGCGGGCGGAAATGTAGCCGTGATTGTGGAAGAACTGCGGCAGCGTGACCCAATCGGGATGTGCATCGCGGAAGTACGTGTCGTTGTCGAGCACGCCCGTCGTCGTGGGATAGCGTCCGGTGAGCATCGACGTACGCGATGGGTTGCACAACGGGAACTGGCAGTACGCGTGCTCGAAGCGCACGCCGCCGGCCGCCAGCTTGTCGACGTTCGGCGTCTGGATGCCTTCGACGCCATAGCAGTGGATTTCGGGGCGCCAATCGTCGGTCGCCAGCCAGAGCACGTTGAACTTCGGCTCGGCGGCAACGGCGTTCGTCGCGATCAACAGGGTCAGATAGGCTAGCCAGCGCATGTGCGTCCTCCTCGTGTGGTCGAGTGTAGTTCGACTGCGGTCGTCGCACCAGCGAATGCTTAATCCTCGGCACGACTGCCGTCGGCGCACATCTTCACGATCTTCGGATCGAACCGGGCGACGACCTCGACCAGGTCGCGCTGGGCCGCCATCACCTCGGCGATATTTTTGTACACGCCCGGCACCTCGTCGGGGGCG
>DASZPI010000959.1:0-5603 GCA_035550355.1 Pirellulales bacterium | reverse complement strand
CTGGATCACGTCGACGGCAATCTCGGCGGCTTGCTGACCGGTGCTTTTGGGCGGAGCAACCGTTTCGGGTGAAGTGTCGTTCGGCACGAGCACGCCGGCATCGCGAAGCTGCTGGATCTGCTCTTCGGTCGGCGGGTCCGGGGCGTCGCGTCCCTCGCGCGCGTTGCGGACCGCGGCCGCCAACAGATCGAGTGCGGTGCGCCCGATGCCTGCCGCGTCGATGGCCGGCTTCGAGAGCGTGCCCTTGATCGGAAACCGGAGCACGTTTTGATCGAGCGCCTTCAGAATCGGGCGGTTCGCGATCAGCGTGTCGGACAGTTGCAGCCGCACCTCGGCCAGCAAGTCGAGCGTCTGGTCGAAGCCGACCGAGCCGCTGGTGCGCACCCGCACCGTCTCGATGCCGAATTCGAGCCCTTCGTGGTGCACGCGGCCGCCGGTCATTTTGAACTCGACGACGCTATCGTGTGCCAGCGTCACATGCTCGGGCAGGTGCAGGAAATTTGCGACGGTGCGGACCAGCGCACCGGGCCCGATCTCGACCGTGTGCAATGTCAGTCGGCCGGCAAGGTCGCCGGCGCGCAGATCGTCGGCGGGCAATCGGCCGCCATCGAACTCCAGCGACACCTTGCCTTGTGCGGTCGTCACGTTCGCCAACACCGGCGCGGCGTACTTGAGCAAGTCGTTGCACAAGCCGGGCGAGGCTTCGCGGCGATCGAATACCAGCGCGTGATCGATGACGATCGAGGCGGATTGCGTTTTCGGCGGATCGGCCGGTTCGATGCCGAACGAGAACGGCACGCGATCGACGCTCCACGAGCGGCTGGAATTGGAGACGCGCCATTGCACGGTGGCATCGTGGATGGCGACGTGCATGCGGCGATCCTTCCAGCCGGCGTGTTCGCCCGGCGTGGGGCGGTGCAGCTGATCGTGCAACTTGGGAAAGGTGGCGGCGAAGTTGTTGGTCGTCTCGGTGGCGATGATGTTGATCTCGGGCGTATCGATACGAATGTCGCCCCAATCGCGCGGATGCGTGAGTAGTTGCCACAGGGTGCGATCGGTGCCGATCGACCCGACCTCGACCAGCGGTTGTGCCTCGGGATCGCGCACCAGCAGGTCGTCGACCCGCAACGGCGTCCACCATCCGAAGTGCGCGTCGCCAAGACTAATGCGTCCGCGCATGCCCGGCAGCGCCGCCCGCAGCGCGAGCTGCTGCACAGGCTCGAAGCTCAGCAGCCAAGGTGCCAACGCCACCAGCACCAGGGCCAGCAGCAGCGTCAGGGCCGAACCGCGCAGCACGATCCGGGGCCACCTTCGCCGCGGCCTGGCTGAATCGGTCGAGCTCATCGATAGTGCGAACATACAGCATCCTAGAAGCGACCGCTGAACCTTAGCCTATTGTCGCGGTTCTGGTGGCAATGAAAACCAGTCGCAGGCAAATCTTTGGACGTGGGCCGCTCCAATTCGCCGGAAAGGTGCGCCCGCTGGTCGTCGGTCCTATTCGTGCACCGTGAATTTGGTTTTGCAAGCTTGCTGACCCAGGCCGCGAGACGGACCAAGGCCTTACCAGCGGTGGCACTAAACGTGCGAACCGGATCGTCGGCCACTCGGATATCGAGTGAGGCGGCCGCAGGACCTTACCCCGTTCCGTTTTGTGAAAGGATTGTGGTGCACCCATGAAGAAGATCGCCGTGTTGCTCATGTTCGCGACGAGCGCGCCGCTCGTTGCCGCTGCGCAAGCGCAGCAAGCCGGTTCGAACCAGCAGTTCCAGCCACCGGGTCAGCAGATTGCGCAGCCACAAGGCCGGCAAGGCTTTAGCCGTGAACCCGGACAGCAGTTCTCTGGCCAGGGGCAAACGCAGCAGCTCTCGGGGCAGGGCAACGGCATGCAAAGCGCGCAGGGCGATGCCGCGATCGCCGGGTGGCTGCTGGTCGGAAACCTTGGCGAAGTCGAAGCGGGGAAGCTCGCTGAACAACGCGCCAGCAACGACGACGTGAAAAAGTTCGCGCGCGAGATGGTGCAGGTTCACTCGCAGTTGATCAATCAGCTGTCGCCGGTCGCCGGTCCGTACGCTGCCGCCGGTGCGCAGCAGAATGGCGGTAATCAAAACGGCGGTGGGCCGAACCAGCTGACCGCGATGGGACAAGGCAACTTCGACCTGGTCCGCATCAAGCAGCAAATCGGTCAGCAGTGTGTCGCTTCGACGCGCCAAGAGCTGGAATCGAAGCAGGGGAGCGATTTCGACAAGTGTTACATCGGCAAGCAGATTGGCATGCACCAGGAGATGCTGGACACGCTCAAGGTGATGCGCAACTACGCCTCGCCGCAGTTGCAGCAGATGATCGCCCAGGCGACCGCCACGACGCAGCAGCACCTCGACCATGCCAAGAGCCTGATGCACCAGCTCGAAAGCAAGAGCAGCAAGTCGTAGGTCGGCGATCGACCGCGACGCAGCGATCATGCAGCGGGCGGCAGTGCAGGGTTAGCCTGTCTTCCGCCTGCTGCATTGGTGTTTTGGTTCAGTTGCTGTTTGGTTCAGTTGCTGTTTGCGGAATTCGTCGTGGCCGTGCTCTCATCGCCGGCGCTTGCCAGGGGCAGGGCGTGGGCCAGCCGCCGCTGAGCGCGGCGCAACCGCGGCGCCTCGTTGAGCACCACGATCACGAACACCCACAGCAACGAGATCACCACCAGCACCACCACCAGGGCGACCAGCCCGGTGTGATAAATCCGCTCGACCAATTGCCGCGCCGGCAGCACGGCGCCTTCGAATCGCTGCTGCACGATCACCACCAGGCCGGTGTCGCGAATCTGCCGGGGGCGGTTGGATACGATCACCGGCTCGAACGCCGCCAGCCAGCGCCCTTCGTACGGGCCGCCCACGGGGTCGTGGTAATCGTCGGTCGCGACCAGCTTGTCGACTTGCTGCTCGATCGCTTCGTTGGCATCGAGCATCCGCAATTTGCGAAGCTGCTGCATGCGATCGACGATCGCGGCGTCCTCGTAGAATTGCGAACAGATTTTTCCCGGCGAATGCAGCAGCTCCTCGAGGTGCGGATGTTCGAGCACGGCGCCGCGCCGCGGCGGCCGGCAGCTATCGTCCAGGTCGTCGACCAGCACGGCCATTTGCTGCGAGGTTGAATCGTCGATCGTGTGCAGCTCGGCAAACCGGCCCAAGGGCGCCGACAGCGCCAGCACGCCGATCGCCTCGCGGTCATCCACGTTCGGGTCTTGCCAAACCGGCACCGAGAACGCCATCCGTCGCTCGTGATCGATGCTCTCGTACAAATGCGAACGGTGCGGCAACTCGATCGGCGCCGATCCGGTGGCGCCTGGTTCCAGATCGCTGCCGCGCCCGTGGAAATAGTCGCGATACGACATGTCGCGATCGATCAGCTCGGCATCCGGCGGACTCGCCGCCAGAATCCGGCCGTGCGCCTCCATGACGAACCAATGTCCTGCCGGCAGTTCGGGATGCGTGGCGCGCATGAACTCGATCGCGTTCTGCAGCCGCTGGCGGGCATCGCTGTCGCGCGGTTGGCCGATCGCCCCTTGCAGCGTGGCGATGAACGCGCTGTCGTTGGCTTCGCGCTCGAGCGTGTACCAGCGACGATTGATTTGCGCGGCCGCGTTGTACGCGACGAAGCGCGCGGCAAAGCGGCAGCTTTCGAGCGAACGCTGAATCAGCGCCTGCTCGGAACGCTCGAACGACACCCAAGCCGCATTGGCGGCAAAGCCAGCGATCACCAGCAGCAGCACGGCCGGTCCGACGGCGCCGAGCACCAACAGCGGACGCCGCGAAATGCGATGTGCGCGTCGGCGCAAGGCGTCGAGCATGGCCTGGGGGTTGGCGAACCGCTTGGAAGGATGAATTGCCAGGGCCCGCGAAACGATGTCGGCCAGCTCGCGATCGACGCCGCGCACGCGCCGATGCTCGGCCGGCGCGGGCTGCGTGTGCAACAGCTCGGCGTATTTACGCAGCTTTCCCTCAAGATCGGTCGCCTGGGCGATGATGGCCAACGTTTCGGCATTGCGGTAGGGCGGGCTGCCGGTGAGCATCGCGTAGAACAATGCGCCCATCGAGTACACGTCCCAGCGGGCATCGGGCACGGCATGCAGGTCGGCTTGCTCGGGGGCCATGTAGAACAGCGTGCCCAGCGCCGGCGTTTGCTCGTACGACATCCGCGATTGACCAAAGTCGGCCAGCCGCGGTTTGCCGTCTTGGTCGATGAGCACGTTGCCGGGCGTCAGGTCGCAGTGCAGCACCCCTTTGCCGTGGGCGTGCACCAGGCCAACGCCGATGTCATGCAACAGCGACACGGCCTCGTCGACCGCTATGGGCCCGCGGTGCAAGCGATCGGCCAGCGAGCCCCCCTCGACAAACTCCATGATGTAGTACGGCGGGTTGGCGTCCCAGCCGACATCGATCAGTTGCACCACGTACCGATCCGCGAACAGGAACGCCAGCTTTTCGACCTCGCGCGACAGCAGCGACCAGTCGAGCCCGCCGCGGTGGGTGTAGAATTTGATCGCCACCTTGCGGCGCGTGTTGCGTTCGATGGCGAGCCAGACTTCGCCGTAGGCGCCCGATCCGATGCGGTACACCGGATCGAACCCGGGCACCTCGATCGCCGGCCGCGTGCCGCGCAGACTGCGATCTCGAGCGTGCTGCAGCTCGTCGGTCGATTGCGGCAAGGTCTGCTCGATAGCCATGACACAAGTCTACTACGGGACGCGCGACCTGGGACGCTCGAGCCGATGCGCTCGGTTCGCAACCTGTTTGGCCGATGCTGCCTACTTTGAGAGTTGCTGACCGGCCTGTCAAACGCGCGCGGCGGCTTACTCGGTCATCGTGGTGCGGCGCAAGCTGCTTTCATCGCGCACCAGGCGGTCGCCCGCGCGCCGCATGAACCCGTACTGCGGATTGTGCGGCGAAAAATCCTCGTCGGTAAATCCGGGGTTGAGCACCAGCGACGTGTAGGTGTACTCCTCGATCAACGGCAGCTCGTCGCCGTCCGATTCCGGCCAACCGTACGCCTCGAAGCGCACCGGCACTTCGAGGCGATCGTCGACGTAAACGATCGCCTTGGCATATTTGAACCCGGGCTGCTGCCGAGGGTGAACAATCTCCATGCTGGAGCACGAGCGGCCGTCGATCACCGCTTGGCGATACTGCACCTGGCATGGACCGTGGGCGCGATCGACCTGGCCAACCTCGATGATTCGCTCGAGCATTCGTTTGAGCCCGACATCGGTGATCGGATAGCGATTGCCACGCATCGCGATCGTGCCCCGCGGATTCAGGCTGACGGCGCCGAACAGGCGATGTTTCATGCCCGTCAAATGGCCGATCACTTTGTTGTTGTTCTGGCCTTCAACATAGATCGCCTCTTGGCCGCGAAACGAGGACGGCGATTGATACGACAGATAGACACTGAATGGATCTTGACGGACTTTGATGGCCATGCGATGCGGCCCCACGAGCTCGTTGCCGATTCGTTCGCGTTTGATGAGAACGCACGAGTAGTCGCGGATCGCCTGGATGTGAGCCAGCGCTTGGCGCGCCCAGTCGAGCCCGGGATCGAGTGGATGTTGCGCCGACGGGCTC
>DASZPI010000958.1:0-3191 GCA_035550355.1 Pirellulales bacterium | reverse complement strand
CGAGCGACGACCCGTTCGTCGCCACGGGCAATGCGATCGACGCCTTCATCTTTGCTGCGCTCGTGCGTAAAGGGCTCGCCCCGTCGCCGCCCGCCGAGCCGCACACGCTCATCCGCCGAGCGTATCTCGACGTTCACGGCCTGCCGCCGGGGCCGGAGCAAGTCGAGCGGTTCGCGTCAACGTATGTCTCTCCATCCCTCCACCCCTCCGTCTCTCTGTCGCAGCGAGATCGAGGGAGTGAAAGCGCGTACGCGGCGCTGGTCGACTCGCTGTTGGCCAGTCCGCGGTACGGCGAACGTTGGGCCTCGCACTGGCTCGACGTGATCCGCTACGGCGACACGCACGGTTTCGAAGTGAACACGCCGCGGCCGACCGCTTGGCCCTATCGCGACTATGTCATTCAAAGCCTGAACGACGACAAGCCGTACGACCGGTTCATCGTCGAGCAGCTCACCGGCGATCAGCTCGGCATCGACCCGGCCACGGGGTTCCTCGTGGCGGCGCCAGCGCTATTGGGCGGGCAGATCGGCAAGGACGAGGCCTCGCAGCGCCAAGCGGCAGCCGACCGGCTGCACGAGATGATCGTGAGCGTCGGCTCGGGCGTGATGGGACTCACCGTGGGCTGCGCGCGCTGCCACAACCACAAGTTCGACCCGATCTCGCAGCGCGATTACTACCAGCTCCAGGCAATGTTCGCAGGCATCGAGTACGGCGAACGACCGCTGCCGCGCACGCCGCGCAATGCGGTGTTCTTCACGCTGTCGGAAACGCCACACATCGGGCAGCCGGGGGTGAAGCTGTCAAAGGTATTTGCCGGCAAGTTCGTCGAGGCGAAACCGTCGCACCGCCTGTACCGCGGCGACCCCATGCAGCCGCGCGAGCAGGTCTCGCCCGATGTGCCCGCGATCTTCGGCAGCCTGAAGCTATCGGCCGACACGCCCGAAGCCGATCGCCGTGCGGCGCTTGCCGACTGGCTGGTCGATCCGAAGAACCCACTCACGGCGCGAGTGATCGTCAACCGCATTTGGCAGCATCATTTCGGTCGCGGGCTGGTTGCCACGCCCAGCGACTTTGGCGCGATGGGCGTGCCGCCGACCCACCCGGAGTTGCTCGATTGGCTCGCCGCCACGCTCATCGAGCGCAACTGGTCGCTGAAAGAAATGCACCGCTTGATTCTCACGTCGAATACCTACCGCCAAGCGAATCGGCCGCGCGACGAGGCGCTGGCGATCGACGCGCAGTCGCAATACTTGTGGCGGTTCCCGCCGCGGCGGCTCGACATGGAGCCGATCCGCGACACGATGCTCGCCACCAGCGGCGTGCTCGACTTGAGCATGGGCGGCCCGGGCTTCCTCTTGTTCAAGCCGAACACGAACTACGTGCGCGTGTACGATCCGAAGGAGCAATGGGGCCCGGCCGAGTGGCGGCGGATGGTGTATGCCCATCGCGTGCGGATGGCGGTCGACGGCGTGTTTGGCGCGTTCGATTGTCCCGACGCCGGCCAGCCCACGCCGGCCCGCAGCCGTTCGACGACCGGCATCCAGGCGCTCAACCTGTTCAACAGCGGCTTCGTCGCCCAACAGGCCGAGCTGCTGGCCCAGCGTGCGGAGCGCGAGGCCGATTGCGACCCGCTGGCGCAGATCCGCCGTGTGTGGATGCTGGCGTATGGTCGCGAAGCGGGCGACGACGAGCTGGCCGCCGCGTACCGCGTGGGCGCCGAGTTCGGCCTGCCGGCGGTGTGCCGCGCGGTGCTCAACAGCAACGAGTTCCTGTTCCTGCCGTAGGTGCTGCGACCATGACGAACCTGCACGCGATGTTGGGCCGCCGCCGTTTTCTGGCCGACATGGGCACCGGACTCGGCACAATCGCCTTGGCCTCGGTGCTCGAGGCCGACGGCCTGCTGGCAAGCGACGCCAAGCAGGCGCCGTATCGCCCGGCAATCGATCCGGCGGCGCCGCATGCCCCGCGCAGCGCGCCACAGAAGGCCGCTGCGCGCCAGGTGCTGGTGATCTTTTGTTCCGGCGCGCTCTCGCATATCGATACATTCGATTGGAAGCCGGAGCTGGTCGAGCGCGACGGACAAATGATGACCGACGACGCGGCGGCCGTCACGTTCCAGGGTCCCAACGGCGCGATCACGCAGCCGCTGTATCGCTTCCGTCCGCGCGGGGGCTGCGGCAAGATGACCAGCGACTTGCTGCCGCACCTGGGCGAGTTGGCCGACGAGTTTTGCTTTATCCACTCGCTGACCACGAAGACCAACACGCATGGTCCGGGCGAGAACTGCATGTCGACCGGGTTCACGCTCGACGGCTTTCCGTCGATCGGCAGTTGGGCGACCTACGCCCTGGGCACCGAGAACCAGAACCTGCCGGCCTACGTGGCGATCCCCGATCCGCGCGGCGTGCCGCAAGCGGGGGTGAACAACTGGGGCCCGGGCTTCTTGCCTGCCGTGTTCCAGGGGACTGCGTTCAACGCGCAGCGGCCGATCGTGAACCTCAGCGCGCCGCCGGGCATCAGCGAAGCGGAAGCGCGCGCCACGCGCAAGCTGCTCGAGCAATTGAACGACGACCATCTGCGCCAGTTCCCCGGCGACGGCGAGCTCGCAGCTCGCATCGCCAGTTACGAGCTGGCCGCGAGGATGCAGTTGAGCGTTCCCGAAGTGACCGACCTGGCCGATGAGCCGGCGCACCTCGTCGCCGAATACGGGGCCGACGATCCCGAGAATCCCACCAAGGCCGGCTTCGCGCGGAACTGCTTGCTGGCCCGCAGGCTGCTCGAGCGTGGTGTGCGTTTCGTGCAGTTGTTCAACGGCGCGTATGCGATGGGCGAAGGGGTGGGCAACTGGGACGGCCACAAAAAGCTCAAGCCGCAATACGACATTCACGGCGCGATTCTCGATCAGCCGGTCGCGGCGCTGCTGCGCGATTTGCGCCGCCGCGGTTTGCTCGACCACACGCTGGTGGTGTTCTGCACCGAGTTCGGCCGGATGCCGATGTTCCAAAAAGGCGCTAGCGGCCGCGATCACAATCCGCTGGGGTTCACCTGCATGCTGGCCGGCGCAGGAGTGAAGGCTCCGTTCACGTACGGCGCGACCGACGAGCTCGGTTTCCGCGCGGCCGAAAATGTCGTTTCCATTCACGATTTCCACGCTACGATCTTGCACCTGCTGGGGCTCGATCACACGCGGC
>DASZPI010000957.1:0-13618 GCA_035550355.1 Pirellulales bacterium | reverse complement strand
GGCCACCACCAGCGAGGCGGAAATCGATGCGGCCCTGGCTCGAATTGCCCGTTGTTTTAAAGACTTGCGGCGGCGGAATAATTAGCGCGCGCGGGTCGCAAAACAGCCTCGGGACCGATATAATTCCCTCGGCTTTTTGAGGGATTTTTTGGCTTCTCCCGCCGGCTCAACGGACTGATTGACCCCCTAGTGACTGCGGTAATCGCGATCCCATTTTCGGGACCAACGCTCGAGCAACCACGCGCCGCCTCGGCCGGGGCCGATCGTGCCGCGCTGCGCGAGTTCTTGGTCGGTCCTGAGAATGCTTTGGTCGTCGCGGCGATGACTTTGCTCGAGCGCCGCATGCAGTCGAACTTCGAAGTTCACCCGTCGGTCGCGGAAGTTGGCAGGCTGCAAATGATCCAGGTCGCCGACGCCTCGTTGAATTCTTCCGAATTCAGCGAATCGTCCGCAGCGGCATTGGATGGCACGCTGTACAACCCGTTACTACTCTATGGCCCGCCGGGGAGCGGCAAGTCGCACTTGGCACGCGGCCTGGTCGATTTGTGGCAGCAGCGCCGACCCGACGATTCGGTAATCTACATTAGCGGCGCAGACTACTGGCGTGGCCTGAACGACTCGCTCGAAAACCGTTCGACCGACGCCTGGCGCGCGATGGATCGCGCCGCGGATTTGTTTGTGTTGGAAGGTCTGGGACAGTTAGCCACGAAGAGCGCCGCACAAGTCGAATTGCTGCACACGATCGATGCCTTGATCGACCGCGGCAGTCAGGTGGTGGTGACGTCGCGCCTGCCGGTGGCGCAAATGCCAACGCTGATGCCGTCGCTCGTCGCCCGGCTGACGTCAGGATTGAGCCTTGGCCTCAATTTGCCCGGCATCGCAACGCGCATCGCGATCGTTGAACGGCATGCCGCACGACGTCCCATCAAGATTACGCGCTCGGCATTGAGGGCGTTAGCCGGGGGACTGCCCGGCTCGGTTCCTGAGCTACAAGGCGCGTTGATGTTTCTCGAGCGTTCGGCAACGCTCGACGGGCGCGCGATCGATGTGGCACGGGTGCGGCGCTACGTCGCGGCAAAAACCGCCTCGCCAGCCCCCACGCTGCGCGCGATCGCCGCCCAAACGGCTCGCGATTTCGCGCTGAAAGTCAACGACCTCCGCAGTCCGTCGCGCCGCCAAACGGTCGTGGCCGCGCGAAATGTGGCCATGTACCTCGCCCGGCAACTCACCGGCAAAAGCCTCGAAGAAATCGGCACGTACTTCGGCGGCCGCGATCATACCACCGTGCTGCATGGCTGCCGACAGGCGGAGCGATTGCTGCGCAACGATGCGGTCACGCGCTCGACAATCGAGCGCCTGCAACGAGCGTTGGCGGCTGGTTGAACAACATCAACAAGGAACATGCTCTGTGGAAAACCGGTTCGACGATTGTCGCGCCACGGTTCGATGGACAGTCGATCGCTTGCTGCGACCGGCATTCGTCGACATTCGCGACGCACGGCCGACAGCCAATCGACAATCATGCAACGAGTTTTCCACGACGACAAAAGCGAAGCCTTGCGCTGGAACTTGGTCATGGAATGCCAGTTGAGCGACGATGGCCGGGGTTGATCGACGATCAACCGCGGAACCATTACTGTTACTGCTGAGAAAAGAATTTATTAACTATCCGGTGTCCCGAGTCCCAACGGCGTTTCGATGAAAGTAACCTGCGAACGAGAAAAGCTACAGGCAGCATTTCAGATGGCCTCAGCCGTAGCTCCGGCGCGAAGTCCTAAGCCGATTCTGCAAAACGTGAAGTTCGAAGTCGGCGCCGATAGCGCGATCTTCCTGGCGACCGACTTGGAAATCGGCGTGCGCGTGAATGTCGCGGGCGTGCAAGTCGATGCCGCAGGCAGCGCCGTGCTGCCGATTCAGCGCTTCGGCTCGATCTTGCGCGAATCCAGCGACGCCACGTTGCGGGTCGAGACCGACGGCCGCAGCACGCAAATCTACGGCGAACGCAGCGAGTTCAAGCTGCCGGCCGAGAATCCCGACGAATTTCCCGATGTCGCCACGTTTCACGAGAGCAAGTACCACGAGCTCCCGGCACGATCGCTCAAGGAGCTGATCCGTCGCACCGTGTTCGCCACCGATAACGAGAGCAGCCGGTATGCCTTGGGAGGCGTGCTGCTGGAAATGTCGGCCGGCGAGATCATTGCGGTCGGCACCGACGGCCGCCGCCTGGCACGCATGCAGATGCCGGCGACGTCGGTCGGCGGACACGCGACCGGCGATTCGATGACGATCGTGCCGACGAAGGCGATGCAGTTGATCGAGCGCTCCTTGGTCGACGCCGATGCCGAAATTCAGATCGCGACCCGCGGCAATGACGTGCTGGTGAAAAGTCCGCGCGGCGTGATTTCGTCGCGCCTGGTCGAAGGACGGTTTCCAAAGTGGCGCGACGTGTTCCCGCATCGTGACGACGCGCAGAAGATCGAAATGGTTGTTGGCCCCTTGCACACCGCCGTGCGTCAAGCGGCGATCGTAACCAGCGACGAAAGCCGCGGGGTCGATTTCACCTTCGGCGAGGGCAAGGTCGTGCTCGCCGGTCGCGCGGCCGAGATGGGTCAATCGCGGATCGAGTTGCCGATCGCTTACGACGGTCCGCAGTTGTCGATCATGCTCGACCCCCGATTCTTGAACGACTTCCTGCGTGTGTTGGATGCCGACCGCACCTTTACCCTGGAAATAAAGGATGCCGAAAGCGCCGCAGTTTGCTCGACGGACGACGGTTACGGTTACGTGATCATGCCGCTGGCCAGGGACCGATAGGAAGCGATGAGCAATTTGCAGTTAGCAATGAGCCGGCGGACTTGTTGGTATTGTCCGGCTCATTGCTGACCGCTCATTGCTAACTGCAAATTGCCATGCCCCCACAAAAACTCGCCCAGGCCTTGTCCGAGCTGATCACGCGTCGCGGTTACGCGCGCAGCTTGGCCAGCGACCATTACGAGGCCGTTTGGCGTGAAGCGGTGGGCGAGACACTGGCGCCGTTTACGCGCGTGGGTACGGTGCGCCGCGGCGTGCTCGAGGCACTGGTGGCCAATAGCACGCTGATGCAAGAGATCACGTTTCAAAAAAAGAACATTCTGAAAGAGTTGGGGCGCCTGTTGCCCGATGAACGCATCGTCGACGTTCGACTGCGCGTCGGGCCGATCGAGTGAGCGACACGACGTTCTAGCGGCGACGCGCAGCAAGCGCTCGCTGCGCGTCGCGGCTAACCAAGGGATCCAATGACCGACGAAACGCAACCACGTCCCGAGTCCAATCCGCCTGCCGACGCCGCCGAAAAAGCCTACGGCGCCGAACAAATCCAAGCACTCAGCGACGTCGAGCACGTCCGCCAACGCAGCGGTATGTACATCGGCAACACGGGAAGCCGCGGCCTGCATCACCTGGTGTACGAAGCAGTCGATAATTCGATCGACGAGGTGATGGCCGGCTACGCCACCGATATCTACGTCACCATCAATCTCGATGGCAGTTGCTCGGTGCAGGACGACGGCCGCGGCATCCCGGTCGAGGAGCATCCGGAGCTGGGTATCTCGACGCTCGAAGCTGTCATGACCAAGCTCAAGGTCGGCGGAAAATTCGACAAGCAAGTCTACAAGACGTCGGGCGGCCTGCACGGCATCGGCGTCAAGGCGGTGAACTTCCTCAGCGAATGGTGCGAGGTCGAAGTGCGCCGCGGCGGACATGTGTACCAGCAGGAGTACGAACGCGGCGTTCCTACGACCGAAGTCCGCCGCATCGGCGCCACCGACAAGCGCGGCACCAAAACCACGTTCAAACCCGACTTCGAAATCTTCGGCCAGATCAAGTTCGACTACACCGTCCTGCATCGCCGCATGCAGGAGCTCGCGTTCCTCAACAAGGGCGTGCGGATCACGCTCAAGGACGATCGCAGCGGCGAAGGCGAAACCTTCCAATACGAACGCGGCCTGCTGGCGTTTGTCGAGCATCTGAACCGCGCTGCCGAGCCGTCGCATGCCGACGTCGTGTACATCACCGGCGAGCAGGACGAAGTGTCGCTCGAAGTCGCCATGCAGTACACCAGCGAATACACCGAGAACATCCTCACCTACGTCAACAACATCAACACGGTCGACGGCGGCACGCACCTGTCGGGCTTCCGCACCGCGCTCACCCGCACGCTCAACGCCTACGGCAAACGCGAGAACATCTACAAAGATCTCACCCCCACGGGCGACGATTTCCGCGAAGGGCTCACGGCAATCGTCGCCGTGCGCGTCCCCAATCCGCACTTCGAAGCCCAGACCAAGGGAAAGCTCAACAACCCCGAGGTCGAAGGGATCGTGAACTCGATCGTCGGCGACTACCTGACGAAATACCTCGAAGAAAACCCCAAGATTGCCCGCACGATCGTGATGAAGGCGATGCTCGCCGCCGAGGCGCGCGAGGCCGCCCGCAAAGCCAAGCAACTGCTCCGCGAGCGCAAAGGCGCCCTCAGCGGCGGCGGCTTGCCCGGCAAATTGCGGGACTGCACCAGCCGCGACGTCGAAAAATGCGAACTGTACCTGGTCGAAGGCGATAGTGCCGGCGGCAGCGCCGAAGGGGGCCGGCTCCGCGAGTACCAGGCGATCCTGCCGCTGCGCGGCAAGATCATCAACGCCTACAAATCGCGCGAAGACAAAGTGCTGGCCAACGAAGAGGTCCGCAGCATGATCTCGGCCATCGGCTCGGGGATTGGCGAGGAAGTGGACCTGTCCAAGCGGCGCTACAACAAAATCGTGATCATGACCGATGCCGACGTCGACGGCTCGCACATCCGCACGCTGCTGCTCACGTTCTTCTATCGGCAAATGCACAAGCTGGTGGCCGGCGGGCACGTGTTCGTCGCCCAGCCGCCGTTATTCCGCGTGCAAGGCAAACGTAACACGTACTACGTGCAAACCGAAGAAGAGATGAAGCAGCAGTTGCTCGAAGGCGGCCTGGCCGATTGCTCGTTCGAGCCCGGCGACGGCCGCACGATTGCCGGCGACGAGATGTCGCGCCTGTGCCGTGTGCTCGCCTCGCTCGAAGATTCGATCAACGCGCTGGAGCGCCGCGGCATCAGTCTGCGCACCCACGCCTTGCGGCAAGACCCGGTGACCGGCCGCTTGCCGGTCTACCACGTGTACCTGGGCAACCAGGAATTCTGGTTCGCCACGCGAGAAGAGCTCGATGCATTCGTCGCCAGGCAAGAGGCCGAAGCCGGCGGCGAGCTGAAAGTGGAAGATCGCCCCGGCGACACGAACGGCCACGCCAATGGCCAGCCGGCAGCGCGACTGCACATCGTTGAGTTGCACGAAGTGCGCTCGCTGAACCGCGGGCTTGCCGACCTTAAGCAAATGGGCTTCGACATCCAGTCGCTGATCCCGCAAGAACGCACCGGCAGCGAGGATCCGCGCTACGTGCTCAAGCGCGACGAAAGCACGATCGGCCTTGAAGACCTGCGCGGCCTACTAGCGGCGGTGCGTGCCGCGGGCGAAAAAGGCCTCAAGATCACTCGCTTCAAAGGCCTCGGCGAAATGAACGCCGAAGAGCTGCGCGAAACGACCCTCGACCCGGCCAACCGCACGCTATTGCAAGTGAAGATGGAAGACCTACAAGCCGCCGACGAGATGTTCAGAATCTTGATGGGCGACAAAGTAGAACCCCGTCGCGAGTTCATCGAAAAGCACTCGCTCGAAGTGCGGAATTTGGATGTGTGACGAGGTTACCTGTCGTATCGCTGGATGATGTCTACTAGGCGGGGTTGGGCGTTCTCCCGAAGAAAGTCGATCGATTCCGCGCGAACCATTACTTTTCGCTTAATCCCAAAACTCTCTCTCGCGGCATTGACCAGATCCATTGCTTCCTTAGAGAAAGCCTCCGCTCGTTACAAACACGGCGACCACGCCTTTATAGCGTCGCGTTACGTACCAGCCATAACGGTCGGCGGCTGCTCGACATCGATTGAAGAAGCGTCCGGGTAGTGAGCGGGCGCCAGGATAATCGGCGAAAGCGACACCGATTTCCACCGGTGGCCGACGTTCGTAATGCTCTAGCATTGCGTCGACATCAACGGCCGTATAGGGACAAAAGCCACGCGTGACCGGCCAGCCGTCGTGAACCGGTTCCTAGGAAATGGGCATGCGACCATCGTTGGTCACAGGCGAGCGGTCAGCAGGTCGCGCGGCGCTGGGTGCGCGCCGCCGAACTTGCCTCGCCGAAGTCGTGCCCCCAGGCCGGGCATCCCGCAAGGGTCGCAAGTATTCTGATTGGAGCACCGCTCGGGGCTGGCATTCGTGTCGGTCGCGCGCGTGCGAGCAGCCGAGGTGCTTGTTGCCGGGCTGACAAGCCGGCAGCAAGAGCAGACATTTCGCACAAGAACGGCTTGGCGGAAGGCGGCGGTCACGGGGCGACCTTGAGGACACGCTTGTTGCGGCTATCGCAAATGTAGAGCGATTGGGTCGGCGCGTGATAGTACACGCCGTGAGGACCATCGAGCTGCACGGCCAGCGGCGGTCCATTCAGCCCCTCCGCGCCGCGCACGCCGGTTCCAACGACGAGCATGATTCGCTTTTCCGACACAATGTACTTTTTGATCGCGTGACCGAAGTCGTCGGCAATCAGAACATTCCCATCGGCATCGAGTCCAAGATGTTTCGGGTGGTCGCCGAGCGTCATCGCGCCCGGCTGCGCTTGCTGCTTGTCGACCAAGACTTCGACCGTGCCGTCAGGCCGGCGAACACGGAGCGGCGTCTTTCCGCCGGCGACGTAGATGTTGCCTTGGGAATCGACGGCAATGCTGCGTCCCCCCGGTAATCCCGCGACCGTGTCGATGATGCCGGTCCGCAGATCGAGCACGCGAACGACGCTGCTAAATCCCGTAAGGTACAGCTTGGTGAACGTTCGATCGAAGTACAGGCTCGCGACCCCGTCGAGCGACGCATCGACTGCCGGACCACCGTCGCCGCTGACGCCTTTTTCGCCGTTGCCGGCGACGGTTGAAAGCAGACCCGTTTTGGCGTCGACCTTGCGCACACGGCGGTTGGAGCTATCGGCGATGAACAGGTTGCCTTCGCCGTCGAGCACCAGATCGTGCATCGCTTTGAACGACCCTTTGGTAGCGGGCCCTCCGTCGCCGGCGAAAGCCCCCTGGCCGTTGCCTGCGATCGTGGTGATCGTACCGCTCGGGTCGACCTTGCGAACGCGATGCTCCGAGAAATCGGCGATCAGCAGATTACCTTGCTTGTCGATCGCGACGCCGAACGGCTGCCCCATCGCAGCTCCGATCGCTGGGCCGCCGTCGGGCCCGTCTCCACCGCCGGCCACGATGACCACCTTGTCGGCGCGAGCCGACGCTGCCAACTGCCAGGTGAAAACGAGTGCCACGAGCAAGTGTTTGAAGATCGTCATCGAGCTATGCCGTAAGCAGGGAACGTGCAGGTTAACTCCGCAGTAGACACTCGCGACTACCGTTGAATTCTCATCCGAGGGACGATCGTACCGTGCTGGCTGGATCGGTGGCAGGCCGTCCGAAACATCATCCGGAAAAGCATTCGACGCGATTCGCGCGTAGCAAACAAGCCACGGGATGCTTGCTTTACTCGTACAGCCCTCGATGGCGAGGAGATCGAGGCCAAGGGCCGACCGGGTTCGTCGTTCGTTGCAAGATCATCGTGACATCGCCGAGAAGAGAATGTTCGACGGCAACGTGTTCATGCTCAACGCCTCAGTCTCCATCGAGAATCGTCAGCCCTTGTTTCGGATCGGTCTGCGCCAGCGACAACCTACCTGTGCAACCCTTGTCCTTCGAAGACGTACCTCGGGCGACCAGGAATTGTCGGTCAGTAACCGGCACGATCCCGAGTGAGCAGTCGAACTCGAACCGCCCGACCTTTTCGAACGACTCATCGACCTTGAGCAGAATCTTTGGATCGCCGTAGCAGCCGAACCACCAGTACCCGTCTGCGAAGGCCGCTGTCTGGATGCCCATCAGCGTGTAGCCGCTCGTGACGACGTTCTTCTTCACGAACATGAACTGCTCGTCGTATTCATAGGCATAGTTCTCCTCGAAGCCCGGAGGCAAACCACCGACGACGATGAACTTCCCGTCGTGGTAGGCGATTCCACCTGCACCATAGACAACTTCTGGCACCGAATGCTTGGTAACCAACGAAAGGTCATCGCCGCTGTAAACGTAAACCCACGAGTCGGCCTGTTCCTCGGCTCGATTGAACGTGCCGAAGTTCACGGCGACGAACACTTTGCCGCTGTGGAAGCAGAGATCCCCGTGATGAGCCTGCACCGGAATCTGTTTCAGCACCTTGCCGTTACGGTCGGTCTTCACGAGTTGGCTCGTGAAGCACCAAAAGATCGAGTCTTCGCCGGTGCAGACGCCTTGAAGATGCTGCTTGTACGTGCCGTCACACTTGACCGGCTGGAATGAAGGCTCGGCAGCTTGGACGGTTCCCGTCACGACCAGAATGAAGCTCAGGTGCATCACAAGGCATCGATCCATGTGATGATTACCGATTTACTTTTTGTTGGAACAGTTCAAGCCATTGAAGGGTCAACGACTCGCCGATGCCCGTTGACTTGCGAAGCTGAGCTGGCGTCTGGCCCCAGTAGAATCCAATCCAGCCCGAGGCGTACTTCTTCGACCCCTCGATGAATTGTTCGAGCTCCTCTGGTGAGCACTTCAAGGGAAAGGTCTCTTCGATCACGACTGGCTTGTTGATCGAAAACGCAGCTAGTGTGTCGAGCGCCTCATCGACTTTTCCAGCCTCCGGGTACAAATGAACGGCAAGAAAATCGAGGTCGCTTGCGATCTCCTTGGGAACGAATCCTGAAGTGAGTCCAGGTCGATCCAGGCTCCAGGGCACGAGGCCAACAGTGATGAGATGCTGTTCGTCCACTTGCCGAATGGCCTCGGTCATTTGGTGAACCCAGCGCTTGGCGATTTCAGGCCGTGGTCGGTCAGCTTGGTCAAGCGTGATGAACTGGACGAAGTGTTTGCCTGCAAAAGCAGGCCCCAACCAATCGCCATCATTGCGGCGACCGCCCGGTACGACGGGCTCGTTCATGAGGTCATAACAGAAGACCGCTGGACTGCTTTTGCAGCGTTCGGCCACCGCTCGCCAGAACTCGCCTTGGACAATCCACCGCTCGGACTCGTTGAGCTTGTCGTACCAGGAAGGCACGTCTTGCTTGTGGTAACAACCAAGCCCCGTGAGGTCGAGGTAAAGATTCTGCCGCTCTGCAAGTCGGAGCAGTTGGGTGAGACGGTCGAGGGCCTTGGTGTTCGGCTGCTTTGGGGCGTCCATGAACTTGCCAAATTGCAGATGGATGCGAACGACATTCGCCCCCAAGTCCTTCATTTCAGAAAAGTCTTCTTCGACCTTTTTCCATTCGGTTTCCCAGTAGTCTTCGAGCAGACGGCCTTGCTCATCGTGGTCGTAGTTGAAGCCCCGGACCGTGAACCTGGCTCCGGCCGGCCGCAACACGAATCCTGTATGGTCCGGCGAGACGACGATCTGTGTCAGGTCATCGGCGAAGACCGGCGTGACCAACACGGCGATAATGATGGTGGCGAGCAGGAGAGGCATTCCGCGTGTGATCTCGTGCATTCCGCCCGACCATTGACACGTTCGACGCCCACTTGTCGTTCACGTCGTTCTGCGTCAATGCAGTAAACTTCGCCAGTTTATCAGTGCTAACGTCCTGCCACAAACGACGGAATACGCCTGATTGCGGCCCTCAGCTCGATCCCAAACGTTCGAGGTTCGAATAGAATGATCGGAGAGAACCTGCCGACCTGGAGGTCGTTTCAATGAAGCGAATCCTGCTTGCTTTGTCCGTCCTGTTCTCGATTCCGATCTCCGGCGACGCTGCCGACAAATTGCCGCAGCAAATCCTTGGCGGCAAACCAGCGGCCACGAGCAGCGGATCGGGAAGCTACTTCGACGGGCAAGGGAGTTTCGCCGGACGCAGCAGCACGAGCGGCGGCAGCACTCGTCTTTACGATTCACGAGGAGCCCTAGCCGGGCGAGTCGAGGCTTCAAAGGATTCGACTCGCATGTACGACCGCAACGGCGCTTTCGCTGGTCGTTCGGCAACGTCGGGCAATTCAACGACGTACTACGACTCGAAAGGGGCGATCAGCGGTCGAGGCGTCGTCTCAGGAAGCACGACAAGGTTCTACAACTCGAAGGGTGCGTATTCAGGGAAGGCCGAGACTTCGAGTGGAACGGCTCGGTATTACGATGCGACAGGGAAGTTGGTGGGGAGCAAGAAGTAGCTGCGGAGAAACAACCATGTTGGAACGCCGGGGTGCCGCAAGGTTCCTCTGTGCCGCCGTGCTGCTGACAGCCTCGTGGTCACGCCCTGCGGTGTTGGTAGCGGAGGCCGATGACGCCGAGCCAGAAGTTAAAGCCACGGGCATCGTGACCGATATCAAGCCGAACCTGCTAACCATCAAGGCCGATGGCGAAGAGTCACCGTTTACGTTCAAGTTCGGCGAAGGGTTCGACAAGAAAGTGAACGATGCAATCAAGGGGCTGCTGATCCCCCACCGAGTTCAATACACGTACAAGCGAGACGGAGATTCAATGCGCCTGGTCAGCATGAAGAGGCAAGCAACCAAGCCCGCTGGAACCGTGACGGGCGTGGTGGTACAGAACTATGGCTGGTGGATCGCAGTCAAGCCGACGACCGGAGCGCCCGAAGGCTACGCGCTCAACTACGGCGAAAAGAACAAGAACATCCTGGCGCAATTCAAGGAGTTGAGGGCAGGCGACTCGGTGACGCTTACATTTGCTTCGGACTTCGAGCGGCACCGCATCAAGACGCTACGGAAGAATGAAGGCAGCCGATCTAAGTCCGGTTGTCCTCGGTAGAGTCGAGACAGCGCTGTCGTTGCATTGACCACATCCGCTTGTTTTCTTATCGTTTGTACTTGAAGTACGCCGCACCGAACAACAGGAAGCATAATGGCTCGTATGCAAACGAAAGTGAACAAATCCGAGGAAATTCGTCAGGCGATGAAGGCGAATCCTTCGGCAGGTCCAACTGAGATCGCCACGAAGCTGGGAGAGAAGGGCATCAAGGTCACGCCTGCAATGGTCTCGACCGTCAAGAATAAAGCGAAGACCTCGAAGGGCAACCGTGGGCCGAAGGGGAAGAAGCGAGGCCGTCCAGCCGGGAGCACGATTCGAACTAACGGTTACTCCGAAGTCGAAAGCACAATCGTTTTCGTCAAGGGCGTCGGCGGGCTGGACAAGGCGAAGCAACTCATTGCCTTGATGGAGAAGGCACGAGGGATGTAACGCCCGTCGCTGAGATCGTTCAACCGAAAGCCCAGGTCAAAGTGCCTGGGCTTTTTCATTTCTCACGAGACAACCAGGAGGAACGTCATGTCGTTCTCTGCGAAGATCGAAGGCAACGAACTCGTGATTCGATTGCCGATGAACGAGAAACCAGAGAAATCAGCCAGCGGTAAAACGCTCGTCGTGGCTTCGACGCACGGCAACAAGGAAACCGACTGTGTGGTGCAGGGCAAGAGGGTGATCGTGGGCGTGAACGCCTATATCCCCGTGAAGTGATGGAATGAGGACCCAATGAAACACTGTTTTTAAACAGAAAGAGGTACAAGCGATGGCGGCTAAGGCAGGAGTGTGGATTGACCACAAGCAGGCAATCGTGGTCCTTATCACGGCTGAAGGTCACGAAGTTAAGAAGGTCAAGTCAGGGCTTCAACAGTCTGGTCGGCGTGGTGGACCAAGCTCGAAGCACAAGTACACACCCAATGACTTTATTGCGGAGGATCGGCGAGAGCGTAAGCTCGTGGACAACCGCAAGGAACTTTACGAAGCAGTGCTCGCTTACATTCGGGGTGCAGACTCGCTGTTGATCCTTGGTCCCGGCGAAGCCAAGGGCGAGTTCATGAAGCACATAAAGAGCAAGAAGCTTCGTGGCCTAGCGGTCGAGCTGGGAACGACCGACAAGCTGACGGATCGTCAGCTTGTCGCCAAAGTGGGCGAACATTTCGATAGCGATTCTTCCAGGAAACCCGTCACACGGAAAAAGATGAAGAAGGCAACGAAGGCTAGGGTCGGAAAGCGCACGACGAAGGCCCGCAAGTAGGGGGTGCTCGGAACGGCCTTGGCTTATGGGCTTGCTGACCGATGCTCCCTGGTTCGCCAACGAGGTGATTGTCCGCTCTCGACATGCCGTACCGCGGCGAAACACGCATGAAATTCGTAGGCCGGCAGATCTGATGCGTTGATCGAGCCATTCCGATGCACCGATGCGGCGATTGGTCGGTAACTTGCCCGATGGCAAGCCGATGCGGTACATTCGTTTGAGCAATGGATGCGGCGGAATCGGCAGACGTCTACCGAGCGGCATCTCAAAACCTGCGGCGAGAAGCGAACCATGGCGGAAGGCATCATCAAGAAGTTGACGGACAAAGGTTTCGGGTTCATCAAGGTTGGCAGCGGGAAAGACCTGTTCTTCCATTCGAAGAGCCTACAAGGTGTTGAGTTCGACGACCTACGAGAAGGACAAAAGGTTTCCTTCACCGAAGGCCAAGGGCCGAAGGGGCCATGCGCCGAGAACGTGAAGTTGGCGTAGAGCGCCGCTGTCTGCCAAAATGCGTGTTCTGCGGCACGGAAGCCGACTTGATGTCCGAGGTCGTCGCCTACCACGAGGCCGGTCACGCACTGATGGCGTTACTGCTCGGTGCTGAAATTCGGATCGTGACCATCGAACCGGACAATGACGAAGGGCCTGAGCGTCAAGGCGACACGCAGGTACTTTGGCGTCGATCGGGAATCAGCGATAAGGCATTTGCAAAGAATGCCGTGCAGGTCTGTTTGGCTGGGCCTGTTGCCGAGATGATTTATTCGGGCGATCCCTACCACCCTGGCCTCGTTGCGGAATGGGCTGCTGATTGGCGTGGGGCATGGGCTGCTGCGGTGTTCCTTCACGCCGACGATCGGCAGCGGCTTAAGTACCTGGAAGATGTCTCGATCCAGATTTACCACTGGCTCAAGCAAGATGATTATTGGGCAGCGCTGGCCTCACTGGCCGATCATCTGCTCGCGCACGAGACACTGGATGGCGAGCAAGTCAAGGAAATCGTCGGGGACTGGCTGGGGTGAAGGTGCATCGTGCGGTTCGTCGTAAATGCGATCAACCCGCTAGCCAAATATCGAGCTCGTTGAGGTTCGACGGTGGCGCTACTGACGATTGCTGGTCTGTTCGTTCTTGCCGCTACTCCAGTTGGTCATGGCGACCATACCCGCTTGCTCAAGGTGGGCGATCTCGACCGAACGTATCTTTTGCATGTTCCAGCGAAGTACGACGCCGAGACACCGACGCCCGTGGTGCTTGCCTTACATGGGGCGCTGATGAACGGGCCCATGATGGTGCCATTCTGCGGTCTGACGAAAAAATCCGACGAGGAAGGCTTCATCGTGGTGTATCCGAGCGCTACGGGCTTTGGGCCGTTCCTGGCATGGAATGCCGGTGGCTTTGGAGGAACGCGACCGAAAGAGAGAGCCGATGACGTGGGTTTCATCAGCGA
>DASZPI010000956.1:0-4393 GCA_035550355.1 Pirellulales bacterium | reverse complement strand
TCGCGCGAAGGGCAGTTGTATCTCAGTCTCGACGAGATGCGGACCATCCAGGCGCATTTCCGCACGCTCTCGCGCGAGCCCACCGATGTCGAGTTGGAAACAGTAGCGCAGACCTGGAGCGAACATTGCAGCCATAAGACGCTGGCCGGCCGTGTCCGCTACCGCGACGAACGCGGCGAGCGCACGTTCCAGAACATGCTCAAGGAGACGATCTTCGCCGCCACGGTCGAAGTGCGTCGGCAACTGGGCGCCGACGATTGGTGCGTGAGCGTCTTCAAAGATAACGCCGGCGTGGTCCGCTTTCTCGACGATCAGCACGTGGTTTTCAAAGTCGAGACACACAATCATCCTTCGGCCCTCGAGCCGTACGGCGGCGCAAATACCGGCGTCGGTGGCGTGATTCGCGATCCGCTCGGAACCGGCCTGGGCGCGAAGCCGATCTGCAACACCGATGTCTTCTGCTTTGCTCCGCCCGATACTCACGCCGCGGATGTGCCTGCGGGCGCTCTGCATCCCAAGCGCGTGATGAAGGGGGTTGTCTCCGGCGTCCGCGATTACGGTAACCGGATGGGCATTCCCACCGTGAATGGGGCCGTCTATTTCGACCCGCGCTACCTGGGCAACCCGTTGGTCTATTGCGGCAACGTCGGCCTGCTGCCTGTCGACAAGGTCGAGAAGCACGCTCAGGCGGGTGACTACATCGTGGCCGTCGGCGGCCGCACCGGTCGCGACGGCATCCACGGCGCGACGTTCAGCTCGGCCGAGCTGACGAGCGAAAGCGAATCGATCTCCGGCGGAGCCGTACAGATCGGCAACGCCATCACCGAAAAAATGTTGCTCGACGTGATCCTCGTCGCGCGCGACCGCGGACTGTATTCAGCGATCACCGATTGCGGTGCCGGCGGGTTCTCGAGTGCCGTGGGCGAGATGGGGGCCGAGATCGGCGCCGAAGTCTGGCTCGACCGCGTTCCGCTGAAATACGAGGGTCTCTCCTACTGCGAGATTTGGATCTCCGAAGCGCAGGAGCGGATGATCCTGGCCGTTCCGCCGGCAAATTGGGAAGCTTTCTCGAAACTATGCGCGGCCGAAGATGTCGAAGCCACCGTGATCGGCCGGTACGTGGCGACCGGTCGGCTGAAGCTGCTGTACAAGGATCAGCCGGTCGCCGACCTGGCGATGGAATTCCTGCACGACGGCCGGCCGCCGGTGGTGCGCGAAGCAACTTACACCCCTCCGGCCGAAACAGCGTTCGCCGCGTCTCCGGTCCGCGATTACACCGCCGAGTTGCTCGCAATCCTCGGCGCATGGAATGTGGCGAGCAAGGAATGGATCATCCGCCAGTACGACCATGAGGTGCAAGGCGCCAGCGTCGTGAAGCCGCTCGTTGGTGCCGCGAACGACGGGCCGAGCGATGCCGCCGTGCTGCGACCGGTGCTTTCGTCGCGTCGCGGTATCGTGGTCTCCTGCGGCATGAACCCGCGTTACGCCGATTTCGATACGTATCACATGGCTGCCAGTGCCATCGACGAAGCGGTGCGCAACTGCGTCGCGGTGGGTGCCGATCCGCGGCGCATCGCGATCCTCGACAATTTCTGCTGGGGTGATTGTCAAAAGCCCGACACGCTGGGATCGCTCGTCCGCGCGGCGCTCGCCTGTCACGATCTGGCGATAGCGCTCGGTACGCCCTTCATCAGCGGCAAGGATAGCCTGAACAACGAATTCCGCTATCCGACGACCGCCGCCGCATCGGGCGAAAGCGGGTCGCAATCGATCGCCATTCCCTCGTCGCTCTTGATCAGCGCGTTGGGACAGATCGATGACGTGTCGCGCGCTGTCACGATGGACCTGAAGGAAGCCGGCAATCGGCTCTACCAGGTCGGTGTGACGAAGGACGAGCTGGGTGGATCGCATTTTGCGCTCGTCACCGGCACGGCCGGCGGCCATGTCCCGCGCGTCGATGCTGCGGCCGCACGAAAGACCTTCACGGCTATGCATCACGCGATCGATGCCGGGCTGGTCCGCGCCTGCCATGACCTGAGCGAAGGAGGCCTGGCCGCGGCCGTGGCCGAGATGGCGTTTGCCGGGGAGTTGGGGGCGAAGATCACGCTCGACAGCGTGCCGCATGACATGGCCGGCGGTGCAAACGACGCGGTGCTCTTGTTCAGCGAGTCGAACAGCCGCTTCCTGTGCGAAGTGCGCCCCGACAAGGCGGCCGCGTTCGAGGCGGCGCTCGCGGGCGTGCCGCACGCCCGGCTGGGCGAGGTCACCGACGAGCGCAGGCTGGAAATTCGCGGGCTCGCCGCCACAGGCGGTCGAGTCGTCATCGCCGCCGACCTGCAACCCTTGAAAGACGCCTGGCAGCAACCGTTCCGTTGGTGAATTCCGATATGGCTCAACCTCGTGCCTTGATCCTGCGTGCCCCGGGCACCAACTGCGACGTAGAAACCGCGCACGCCTTTGAACGTGCCGGCGGCGCGGCCACCACGCTGCACGTCAATCGCACGCTGGAAAACCCGCGGCTGCTCGACGAATTCCAGATCCTGTGCATCCCGGGCGGGTTCAGCTACGGGGACGACGTAGCGGCCGGCCGAATCTTCGGCAACCAGATTCGTCATCACCTGGGCGAGCAGTTGCGCAATTTTCGCGAGCGCGGCAATCTGGTCCTGGGGATCTGCAACGGGTTTCAGGTTCTCTTGCGATCGGGCATCTTGTTCGAAGATATGGGCACGCATGACGATCCTCCCGCGACGCTCGTGTGGAACGATTCCGGCAAGTTCGAAGATCGCTGGGTGCAATTGCTGTCGGCCGCGGGGCCATGCGTTTTCTTCCAGGGCATCACGTCGATGTATTTGCCGGTGGCGCATGCCGAAGGAAAATTCGTAGTCCGCGACGAGCAAGTGCTGCGACAACTCGAAGCCCGCGGCCAGATCGTGCTGCGCTACGCGGCGCAAAATGGTTCAACGCAGCCGACCGAAGATTATCCGGCTAATCCGAATGGCTCGACGGCCGGCATCGCCGGCGTGTGCGATGTGACCGGCCGCGTGTGCGGCTTCATGCCGCATCCCGAGCGGCACGTCGATCGCACGCAGCATCCTCGCTGGACGCGCGGCGAAGGCTCGGACGAAGGGGACGGCCTGCGCGTATTCCGGAATGCGGTGGAATACTTTCGCTAAAGCACCAGTAGCTGAATCGGGAGCCGCTGGTGGCTTGTCCACCAGTGCAGTGCTCCGCTTAATTCAAGCGGTTACTGCGGCTTCGCGCCGGGCACATAATCCGGATTCGCGGTCGGCATCTGGGCGTCGACGCTTGTGCGCCAGGCCGCCAGCTTCTCGCGCAACTGCGCAGCGCGGTCTTGCATCTCCGCAGCCAGGTCATGCTGCTCGCCGGAATCGTCCGCGAGATTGTACAGCTCGACGTGGTTATCCTCGAAAAACTCGATCAACTTCCAATCGCCCTCTCGGATCGCCCCGCCCGGCGAGCCCCCTTGGTTGCCGTAGTGCGGGTAGTGCCAGTACAGTGCCTCGCGGTCGAGCTTCGCGTTCTTACCGGTGAGTAGACCCGCGAGGCTGACGCCGTCGCAGTGCTGCGCGGGACGCGCCGGCAGATCGGCCGCAGCTAAAAGCGTCGGGTAAAGGTCATTGGTGATCACCGGTACGTCGCAAGTGCTCGCCGGCTTTGCCACGCCCGGCCAACGCACGATAAGCGGAACGCGGATGCCTCCTTCGTACAACCACCCCTTGCCGGCACGCAGCGGCGCGTTCGAGGTGGGCGAGCCTTCGGAAGTCGACAAGCCGCCGTTGTCGGACGTGAAGATTACGATCGTCTGCTCGGTCAGTCCCAGTTCGTCGAGCTTTTGCACGATCCGGCCCACGCTTTCGTCCAGGCTCGCCACCTTGGCCGCGTATACGGCGTGATCCTGCACGCGGCGATCCTCGCGCTCGTGCTCCGGGCGAAAGCGCGGCGATTTCGCCGGCGGTAGCTTCCCAGCTTTCTTTTCGAAGCGATCGATCAACTCTTGCTTTGCCACGAGCGGCGTGTGTACGTCGTAATGCGTCAGCCACAGTAGGAACGGCCGCTCGCGCTGTGTGGTTATGTACCGCAGCGCCTCGTCCGTGAGCCGATCAGTCAGGTATTCTCCCTCGGGACCGTCCGCAAGATTCGGCAGCGTGTAGGGCGAGAAGAGTTTATTCGCGCCTTTGCCCGACCCGGCTACGTTCGGATCGAACCCTTGATCTTGCGGCCAGAATCCTTCGTCCCCCAAGTGCCACTTGCCGACAAGCGCCGTCGCGTAGGCGCCGTCGCGTAAAGCTTCGGCGATCGTGACTTCTTCCAGCGGTAAGTGATGCAGGTACGGAGCGGGGTTCAAACGCCCGCGCCGCGCGCCGGGAATGTA
>DASZPI010000955.1:0-6985 GCA_035550355.1 Pirellulales bacterium | reverse complement strand
CGTCGTCGCTGGCATCGGCGATCGACCCTGGGCGCAGGCTATCGCCAAGGCTCCAGGTCACGTCGTACTGGTGCATGATGTCGCACAGGTCTTCGAAGCATTCGTACAGCGGATTCTGCCGGCGGTGGGTCATCATCCACTTGGCGATCAACGAGCCGCCGCGGCTAACGATCCCCGTCACGCGGTTCATCGTCAGGTGCAGGTGCTCGTACAGCACGCCGCAGTGAACGGTCATGTAGTCGACGCCTTGCTGGGCCTGGTGCTCGACCATGTCCAAAAAGTGCTGCGGCGTCATGTCGTCGATGTTCCCGCCCAGCTCCTCGAGCATCTGGTAGATCGGCACCGTACCGATCGGCACCGGCGAGACGTCGATGATCGCCTGGCGAATGCGGTCGATGTCCTTGCCGGTCGACAGGTCCATTACCGTATCGGCGCCGAAATGCACCGAGGTGTGGAGCTTTTCCAGCTCTTCTTCCAGATTGCTGGTGACTGCCGAGTTGCCGATGTTGGCGTTGATCTTTGTTTTACAAGCGATGCCGATGCCCATCGGCTCGAGCCGCTTGGCCAGGTGATTCTTGTTCGCGGGAATCACCATGCGGCCACGGGCCACTTCACTGCGGACCAACTCGGGTTCGAGCCCTTCGCGCTCGGCGACATATTTCATTTCGGGCGTAATGACATCCGCCCGAGCTTGTGCGATCTGCGTCATCGATGGCAACTCCGGTTGCAAGAAGAGATGCCAGCCAGCTTAGCAACTTTCGCGGCGGAAAACGATAAGTGAGCGCACCGAGGCGCGCGTCATGTTGGCCACCAGCGAATCGCCGGGGGTTAAAGCACACCGGTCGCGCCGCTAAGCGATCCGCAGCAACTCACAGGCCTGGGCGTAGCCTGGCGCCGGGCGGCCATACTCGCTGGCCGTCACACGCGCCAGCGCCACGAGTTGCCGCCAGCGGAACGCCGGGCGCGCCAGGGCGAACTCGTTGGTTGCCGTGCGATAGAACTTCTCGGCATGCAGCGAGCCATCTTCGCTCACCGCGTACCGTAGGAGCAGATCGCACACGGGCCGCGCGTCACCTGCCACGTTGCCGTAGCGCGCTACGAGCGCACAGGCGCGTTCCTGCTCTTGGCCGCGGATCGCTTCGTCGAGCTCGTCCAACAGCATTGCCGGGTCGGTCGTGGTGATGCGCTCGAGCTGCTCGGCCGTCGGCCGCGGCTGCCAGCGCAGAAAATCACCACCGCGGTCGCGCCGATCGAACGCCACCTGGTAGGCCGAGAGAATCAACGCCGCCATCGAATTGCGTACGTTACTCGCCTCGGCAATGTGCCGCCAGGCATTGGCCGAGTCGCAGGCGTGCACACCGATCGAATCGCCGTGCACACTGCCGAGCGGCTTTTCAGGCGGACGTTGGCTGGTTTCGGTGCGGCCGCTATCGCGCAACAGCAATTGATTCGCCGCCAGCGACACCGCTTCGCTGATCGATGCGCCGGCAAACCCTTCGGCCAAGGCCGCGGCCACGGCATCGGCCGCCTGCTCGGGGGTTCCTGCGAAGATGGTCGCACTCAGGGCAGCGATCCACGCATCGTCGGCGCGGCGGTCGCCTGCCGTTCGCCCGGCGAGCTTGTGCGCATCGAACAGCTTGGGCAGCAGCTTTGGCAAATCGCCGACGTGCTTTCGCAGATCGTCGTGATTGACGCAGAACCGCACCGATTGGCGGAGCAGGGTGTCGGCATGCTCGTAGCCACACAGCTTGAGCATGTCCCAGGCACGATGGGCGAGCACCACGCGGTGCACGTCGGCGCCTTCTTCCACGGTCTCGAGCAAATCGTTGAACGCGTCGTCCGCCGAGCGCGCCGCGGCGGCGGCCAGCGCCTGCTCGGCGGTCGCTTTATCGCCGCGGTGCACCGCCTCGCGCAAGGCCCGCGCGGTTTGATCGGCCGACAAGGCGGCCGGCGCCACGGCGTGCAGGGTGTCGTGATCGCGTCCCGGCATCAGCCCGGCATTGCGGTACAGCACCTTGAGCACCGGCAGCGCGGCACGCTCGGCCGGCAGTTCTTGCGCCATGAGCAGCGCCGGCTCCAAGGCCATCATCGTGTGGAAGCCGACGTAGTTTTCGCCCCCCAGCGCTCGCGCGTTGGCCAGTGCCGCGGCGGCGACCAGCGTTTTCAGGTCGGCGCCTTTTTTAATCCGTTCGACGACGACCGGCAGCACGCGGTCCTGCGGCGTCTCTTCGAGCAGCGTGACCAGCGGCTCGAGCGGGCCAAAGTCGAGCCGGCCGGCGTCGCTGGCTTCAGCCGCCCAGACCGGGGTCAGGCCCATATCGACCGCCACGCCGTAACCGACGCTGGCCACGAGCATCCCGCGCCCCACCTCCCCCAGAAACTCACGGCGATTGGCATGACGACGCATGGCGAATTCTCCTGCGGTGCTGGCTGGTCGAGTCGACGTCCTATGAATAAGAACGCGGAAGCGTTACACGCTCGCCATCAGCTGGTGCGTTGCCGGCTACGAACGCCCAGCGCCAGGGCCGTGGCCGCCAGCAGCGAGCCCGACACCGCCGCCACCAGCAAGAATGTGCCGCGCAGCCCGGCGTGGATCCGCTCGATGTCCTGATCCAGCGGCCGGATGATCTCGAGCACGCCTCCCACCTCGCCCACCCGCCAATCCTTCTTCACACTTTGCGGGTGCTGGTTGTGGCAACGCACGCACCCCTCGGCCATGATCCGCGCCTTGGCGAACCGCAGGGCAGGGCGGCCGTCGTACCGTTCGAATCGGTCGATGGTCTCGTCGGGGTGTTGTTGCAGCGTTGCCAGCGCTGTGCGTTCGAAATCGTCCTTCGAGCCGCTATCGTGCCGCGACTGGAACGGGTAGTCGCTGTACAGCCGCACTTGCATGCCCGACACGCTCCGCGCGCTGATCCGCCGACCCAGGTCAATATTCAACGTCGCCGGCAACGGGATCGCTCCCTGCTTGTTGCGGTAGTCGTGCGTGATGTCGATCTTCAGCGGCGCGAGTCGGTCGACGACTTCGGTCGTGTACATCTTGTCGACTTCTTCGAGCATCTCGGCCTGCTGCTTCACGCTTTCCAGCGCCGTCGACCGCACCAGCATTTGCGACAAGCTCGACAGATGCCAGAAACCCAAGGCCGAGCCCAGTGTCACAGCCACCAGCAGGCTGGCCGGGGCAGGGTTGCGCCGCGACCACCGCCAGAGGCGCTCGGCGCGGCCGGTGGGGCGAGCGCGGATCGGCTCGCCCGACAGCCACCGCCGCAGATCGTCGCGGAATTCGGCCGCGCTGGCATACCGGCGGCCGGGCGACTTGGCCAAGGCTTTGAGCGTGATTGTCTCCAGGTCGCGCGGGATCTTGTCGTTCAGTTGCCGCGGCGAACGCGGTTCGTCCTCGACCACCTGCCGCAGCAGCATCCGCCGGTTGCCGCGAAACGGGCGCTCGTGGCTCAGCAGTTCGTACAGCACCGTGCCCAGGCTGTACACGTCGCTGCGGGCGTCGACGCTGTGCGAATCGCCCCGGGCCTGCTCGGGGGCCATGTAGGCCGGCGTGCCCAGCACTTGCCCGTCGAGCGTCATGGTGGTCTCGTCGCCGTCGCGCTTGGCGAGGCCGAAGTCCATCAGGTGCGGCGAGCCCGTGGCGTCGAGCATGATGTTCGACGGCTTGATATCGCGGTGCACCACGCCATGCTGGTGCGCATACTCCAGGGCGTCGGCGATCTCGGCGACCAATTCGGCCGCCTCGGTGAAGCTGAACCGGTGCTCCGCCAGGCGTGCGGCGAGCGTCGTGCCAGAGACGAATTCTTCGACCAGGTAGTACGTGCCGTCGTCGCGCTTTGCCACCTCGTACAGCGACACGATTCCCGGATGCGCAAGCTGCGCGGCACTGCGCGCCTCGCGCAGCAGGCGGTCGACATCGTGCTCGCTGGCCCCGGGACCGGCACGCAGCAGCTTGATCGCCACGATCCGACCCAGTTCGGTGTCGCGTGCCCGATAGACGTTGCCGAACGATCCGGCGCCGAGCGCTTCGAGCACCTCGAACTTGCCGATCTGCCTCGGGGCCGTTTGGTCATCGAGCTGCACCCCCGAGAGTACAGCGGTCAACGGATCGGCGGCGTCGTCGAGCGCTTCCAGGGCCGCTTGGCACGCCGAGCATTGCTCGACGTGCGCAGCCAGCCGATGCAGCGCGGCACTCGAGACGTTGCCCAAGGCGAAGCGGCCCAATTCGGAATCGTTGGGACAAGTGGCCATGTGACTAACTCACCGACTCACACATCTCCTAGCTCCGCGCGCAGCCGCTGCAGCACGCGCGACTTGGCCACGCGCACCGCGCCGGGGCTCATGGCCAAATCCGCAGCCACGTCGGTCGCGGCGCGATGTTCGACGGCCGTTTGCCAGAACGCCCGCCAGGTGCGTGGCTCGAACTCGTCGCGGATGGTTTCCAGCGCGCGACGAAACAACTGCTGTTCGGCCGAACGATCGTCGGTTGCGCAGGTCTCGTGCGGCGGTTCATCATCGGGCCATTGCGCCAGTCGCTCGAGCGCTTCGCTGCCGCCGACGGCGCGCGGCTCACGACCCTGGCGGCGAAAATGGTCGCGCACCTTGTTGAGCGCGATCGTCCTCAGCCACCCGCGGAAGGTGTCACGCTGCGTTTCGTGACGGTAGCTGGCAATGTGCGCCGCCACAGACTGAAATACTTCCTGGGCGAGGTCGGCGATGTCCTCGGCCGGCAACTGCCAGCGCCGGCACCAATGGTCGAGCATCGGACCGTAGAGCGCTACGAGCCGCTTCCAGCCGGCAGGGTCGTTGCCCCGCACCCTCGCGACGAGACTGCGCGAGGTGCCGGTCGCCGACGTACTCGACCAGCGCGCATCGCAGCTTCCCGCGTCGCTCATCGTCGTTGCTCCCCCGCGTTCGACGGCTAGCGCCGGCTTGCGCCGACCGCTCAGTTAACCTCTCTGATTCAACACTGCGGCCGGGGCGCGATCAAGCGTCGGGCCGGCCTCAGCCGGTGAGCACCGCGCGGATGCCGCGCGTGAGCACGTCGTCTACCGCATCCGAGCAGTTCGCAACGCTCACCTCGTAGCCCCCTTGCGGATAGGCATCGCGGGTCGGGATGTACCACGCCCCACCGTCACCGTAGGCGGCCGTGGCCACGAACCGCTCGGGCAGCATCTGTTGAGCCCGCATCTGGTACTCGAGAAACGACTCGGCAGGCAGATTGAGCATTGCCACCTGGTCAACGTGCAACGCGCTGACGACGATCGGAATGCCGGCCGAGACG
Organism: Pirellulales bacterium; assembly: GCA_035550355.1. Taxonomy (GTDB): domain Bacteria; phylum Planctomycetota; class Planctomycetia; order Pirellulales; family PNKZ01; genus DATAXP01. The sequence goes on along the minus strand of DASZPI010000955.1, from coordinate 1,698 downwards.
CGGTCCAGCCAGGCCAGCATCATTGCCGGCCGTATGCGATTGGCGCGCACGTTTTGCTTGTCGGCGAGCATCGCGCGCAGCCGCTCGGCATTCAGCAGCGGGTTCGGCGATGGCAGAATCTCGTGCGTCCGCCAACTCACCGAGCCGATCGGAGCGCGCACCAGCGACTGCTCGGCGGCAAGGATGCCGGCGTAAATCCGCTCGGTCAGTTGCACGCGCGCTTCGGGCGAGCCGTCGTTGTACTTGCCCGCGGCAATGTTGCCTGCCGCGCCGGTAAAGTAGATGTGCGTGCAGTCGCGATCTTCCTGCTGGCGTCGCCGCCGAGCGAGGCCGACGAAGTCGCTGCTGACGTGCCCTTGGCCGTAATGGCTCATCGGATGCGTGGCATAGTAGTGGCAGGCGACGACCCGCGTCGCGCCGTTGTAGAATGCGATGGTTTTGAGTAGCGGATCGATCAGCCCCTCGGGCAAGGCGACCAGTTCGGCATCGCGACAGGCGCTGCCGCGCATCTTTTTCACTTTGCCGTCGGGCCCGATCGCGACGCGCCGATTGCTGGCGACTCGCTCGACGCGTCCGCTGCCGTGGGCGATGTGCGTCACCGGGCGTGCAGCGGCGAGCGCCGCTTGGATCGCGGCACGTCCTCGGGCCAGGCAGTCGGAAAAATACTGCTCGTCGACCACGCGCAGGCCGTCGTTCTGCTCGGCCACCAGCCGCTGGGCATGCAGGCAAACAAACGGCGCATCGTGTTGATGCACGCATTGCACGGCCACGCGATCGGCCGTGGTGCCGGCCGCCTCGGCCAGCGCCGTGCGCCAGGCGACGTGCGCTTCGTTTAATATTCCGGTCCAGTCGACGGCACACACCACGATCGGCTTGCCCGCGCCGAGCAACACGTAGCCAATCGCTTCGAGCGGGTCTTCACAGTCGACCACCGGCGTGATCCAGCCGCCGCACAGCGGATGGCCCACGGGAGGCGTGACCTCGAACCGGAACGGCGCGATCCGCAACCCCGGTTCGGCAGCGAAGCTCGGCGAGGCCAACGGCGACAAGGCTGCGGCAGCCAGCGACGATTGAACGAAACCGCGGCGCGTGACCGTGGGCATGGCGTGTCTCGGCGAGGAAGGGACGGGTGGGACCGCCAGTCTATCACAGCGTCTTCAGGTACTCGAGCACCGCGCGCCGCTCGTCGCCGTTCAGCACGTCGGCAAAGCGGTGCCCTGCGGCGCTCTTGCTGAACTTGCGGGTGTCGAAATATCGGCGGCGCTCGGCGGCTGATGCGACCTCGGCAGGCACTTCGCTCAGCTCGGTCACTTCCAGGCCCATCCGTTGGTGGTCGTAACCGTCGGCCGTTCGCTGCCATACCTTCGGCCGATCGTCGGGATTGAGCAGATGCCACAGCGTGGGGACCGAGCCGTTGTGCAGGTATGGCGCCGTGGCCCAGATGCCATCGAGCGGCGGAGCCACATAGCCGGCTGGCTCGACGATCGTCTCGAGCTGCGTGTCCTTGATGAACCAACTGTGGGCGTAATGGCGGCGGCCTTCACCGGCCAGCGCGTCGAACCGCACGCGGTCGGTGCCGACCTCGTCGATCGGCACATTGCGCTCGGGGTACGAGCCACCCGGGCCGTAGGTGCCGTGGCAGTCGGCGCACACGCGCTCGAACACGCCGCGGCCACGACCGGCAAGCACCGGATCCAT
>DASZPI010000954.1:0-6235 GCA_035550355.1 Pirellulales bacterium | reverse complement strand
GCAACGTCCCTCTAAAATGGCGGTTATTCTCCGTCATGGAGGGAAGCCATGCGCACGAGTGTCCTCGCGTCCCTTTGCATCTTGGCAGTTCATGCGTCGGCGATGCTCGGGCACGCCCAGGTGGCTAAGCGCGTGCCACCGCCTACGGCGACCAGCAGCAACAAGGTCGTCGATCTTTTCGCCGCATCCGAATCGGGGCAGATCGAGCTCCGCATCATTCCGCGTGACGAAAAGCAGGCGCGGATTTTCATGACGAACAAGACCGACGAAATCCTGACCGTCAGGCTGCCGGCAACCTACGCCGCGGTACCGATCGTGTCGCAAGTCTTCGGTCAGCTGCCGAACAACAATAACGCTCAGAACCAACCGATGGCTCAGTCGGCGCAAGTCTTCGGCGGACCAATGATGATGCAGCAGCCCAACAACGCGCCCAAAGGACCGTTGGGCCTGTTCAACATTCCTCCCGAACAGACGCGCGATGTGCGCGTGATGGCGATCTGCCTGGAGCACGGCAAGGCGAATCCACGCGCGGCAATGCCGTATCGAGTGGTGCCTTTGGACAGCGTGGCTCGGCATCCGGCCATCGAGCCATTGCTGCGCGAGTACGGCGAAGGCAAGTGCTCGCGCCTGGCGGTGCAGGCTGCTGCCTGGCATCTGTCCGACGGCTTGGACTGGGATGAACTCGCCAAGAAGCCTGGCGCCATGATCGCAGCCACCGTCTACGAGCCCTATTTCAGCAAAGGGCAGATCAAGCAAGCCAAGGCGCTGGTCGCTGCGGCGGAAGAGCAAGTGGTCGCCCGCGCGAAACCCGCACCTTCGGTGGGCGAGAAGCTGCAGAAGTGAGCTTGCCGTACAGCGAATCGTGCGTGAGCCCGAGGAACATCGATGCGTCTGGTGGGTAGCGTTGTCGCGTGGCTAGCCCTGAGTGGGATCGTGCTCGGGCAATCCTCGGATCGAAAACTCAAGAAGCTGCCCGAGAACGTTGTCGTTGAAACGGACGTCGAATACGGACGAGTCGGCGATCGCGCCTTGGTGCTCGACCTGGTGCAGCCCGACGAGCGGTCCGACAAACCGCTGCCGGTCGTCGCATTCATCCACGGTGGCGGCTGGCGCAACGGTAGCAAGGCATCGGGTTTGCTGCCGGTCGCGCTGCTGGCTTCGACCGGCAATTACGTAGGTGTGACCATCGAGTACCGCCTGACCGGCGAAGCGATTTGGCCGGCGCAGATTAACGACTGCAAAGCGGCCATCCGTTGGATTCGCGCCAACGCATCGAAGTACAACATCGATCCAAATAAGATCGGCGTCTGGGGGAACTCGGCCGGCGGCCATCTGGTGAGCATGCTCGGCACGACCGGCGACGTATCGAAGCTCGAAGGCCAAAGCGGCAGCGCCGGCTATTCGAGCCGTGTGAATTGCGTGGTCGACTTTTGCGGGCCGAGCGACTTGTTGCTCGAAAGTGAAGAAGCCCCTAAACGTGTGCTCGATCCCGAATCGTCGGTTTCGAAGTTGCTGGGTGGCCCGATCACGGAGAGACGAGAGGTGGCAATCGAAGCCTCGCCGGCGCGGTACGCCACGAGCGACGATCCCCCGTTTTTCGTGGTGCATGGCACGAAAGATCCGCTGGTTCCGCTGGCCCAGGCCGAGCATATGGTTCAAGCGCTCGAGCGGGCCGGGGTCCCGGTGACCTTCAGCCGCATCGAAGGTGGCGGGCACGGCATTCGGGGCCCCGAGATTACTGCCCGAGTGCAGCAGTTCTTCGACAAGAACCTGCGCGGCCAGTCGGTCGAAATCTCACAGGAGCCAATCGTTGTGGCGCCCGAATAGGTGCTGCGACATTTCGGCCGACCCCGGGCGACCCGGCGCGACGGGGGGCGTCGGCAGGCGTAATTTCTGGACCTTTTTGGCCTGTTCGACCATAATGCACACGGTGCCCTGGATGTCGATCAAGTCGCTGGTAGCAACTGCGCGCAATACGGATGGTACGCGCCGATTGGATTGAGTTTTTGAACACGCCGGCCGCACGCGTTGTCAGTTCGCTGACCGCAGTGTCGGTGCTCTGTGCGATCGGATATTACGTGATTGGCAAGCTGCGCGCTAGGCTCCGTGAAAGCGGTCCTACCCCCAGCGATTTCATGACGAATTTCCGCGAACTGCATGCACAGGGTGAGCTAAGCGACGAGGAATTCCGAACAATAAAAGCAAAGCTGGCGGCCGGAATCCAAGATCAGTTGAAGACTCGTAAACCTGACGGATAAGGACGATCGTGGCGGCCAGCGAAAGTGTGCCGACCGTGCCGATCGCGGCAGGAGTAGCTAGCGTCAGTTTTTTTCTGGTCGGTCGAAACCCGATTTGGATTCAGCAACGTACAACAGGCGAGTTTGAATTACCGTCTCGAAAAAAGCGCGGTTAGGGAAACCAATGCTGGCATCGGCGCGTGGACGCCGATGTTGGCCGCTCGAGCGACACCTTTGAACTATGGACCTTCGCCCCGGCGCTCGAGCAGCGCCGCCGGCGAGGGATTGTGAAAGGAGTGAGCATGCACCCAAGTAGGGACGTGACCGGCGGTCGGCGTGGCGGCGGCACGACGAAGAAGAACGCGTTCTGCTCGTTCTGTCGCAAGAGTTATCGCGACGTCGGTCCGCTGGTCGAAGGGCCGGGCGATGTCTATATCTGCGGCGAATGCATCGAGCTGTGTCAAAGCATTCTCGAGCAGGAACGTCGCCGCCGCGGCACCAGCAAGCCCCTGTTCAACAAGATTCCCAGCCCGCGCGAAATTGTCGCCCAGCTCAACGAGTACGTGATTGGGCAAGAAGAGGCGAAAAAGATTCTCGCCGTCGCGGTGCACACGCACTACAAGCGTCTGATGCTCGGTAACGAAGGCAGCGACGTCGAAATCGACAAATCGAATATCCTGCTGATCGGGCCGACCGGCAGCGGCAAAACGCTGTTGGCCCGCACGCTGGCCCGGCTGCTCAACGTGCCGTTTGCAATCGGCGATGCCACGACGCTCACCGAGGCCGGTTACGTCGGTGAGGACGTCGAGAATCTGCTGCTGAAGCTGCTGCACGCCGCTGACTTCGACCTTGAAGCGGCACAGCGAGGCGTGTTGTACATCGACGAGATCGACAAGATCGGCAAGACCAGTCAGAACGTGTCGATCACGCGCGACGTCAGTGGCGAAGGCGTGCAACAGGCGCTGCTTAAGATGCTCGAAGGCACGGTGGCCAACGTTCCGCCGCAAGGGGGCCGCAAGCATCCCGAGCAGCAGTACATCCAGATGGACACGAGCAATATTCTGTTCATCTGCGGTGGCACGTTTGTGGGCATCGACAAGATCATCAGCAAGCGGCTTGGTCGCAAGACGATCGGCTTCGGGCAAGAGGGCTCCGGCTCGCCCGAAGAGAAAGACCTGTCCAAGCTGTTGCCGCAAGTCACCAGCGACGACGTGATGGAGTACGGTCTCATTCCCGAACTCGTCGGCCGTCTGCCGGTCGTCAGCGCGCTGAAGCCGCTCGATACGGAATCCTTGGTGCGCGTGCTGCACGAGCCGCGGAACGCATTGGTGCGACAGTACCAGAAGCTGTTCGAGATGGAGAACGCAGAGCTTACCTTTACGGAAGCTGCCATGCGTGCTGTCGCGGAAAGGGCGCGAGAAAAGGATACAGGCGCGCGTGGTCTTCGGTCGATTGTGGAAGAGGTCATGCTCGACTGCATGTTCGACCTGCCCGACAACGGACCTGGACGCAAGTACGTCGTGACGCCCGAAGTGGTCCGCGGCGATGAAACGCTGATGCCACTGCCGTCGGCCGCCGACGCCAAACATAAGAGCGCGTAACGTTCAAGCCCGAGGCCTCGACAGGCGCTCGGGGGTTGAGTTACGCCCCACAAAAACGAGCCCTCGAACGAAAGTTCAGGGCTCGTTTTTTTTTTGCGCCTGTCGGATCGATTTGGGCGCGGCTGGCGACTTGCGTGGCGCTTACGCGCGCACGGCCGGCTCGTGACCGACCAGCACCAGGTTCTCCTGGTAGTAGGCGATCGCTTCGGCGGGGCTGAGGTTGAACAACGCGCGGCCGTCCGTGTCCCAACGCGAAGCGGCACGATGAAACACGGCGGTTGCGGCGCGTTCGTTACCGACCGCCTCGACGCCTTCCATCAATCCCCCTTCGATCGCCTCGAACGAGATGGTCACCGAGACGAACGCACACAGCCGGCCGCCGTTGCGCTGCCGGGCGTAGGTCACGTCGTTCTCGAAATCACATTCGGTCCAACGCAGACCGCGGGGCTTGCCAGAGCTTGCCGCCAGCTCAAAAAATTTAGCCTCAAGCCGCTCGCGTTGGATGTGGAATTCGCGCCGCGCCGTATCGAACTCGGCCTGCTGGCGCGCGCCCTTCGACGGCTTCTTGATTAACGCGAACATTCGCTCAAAGAAAGCGCGCATATTCGCCACGCTGTTGGACCACCGGACCATGACGCCACTCCCCGAAGACCGCCTGCACCAAGGCCGATCCCGTTACGGCAAGCTCTCGTTGCATCTTACTGATTCCCCTGGCCGCAACGCAAGCAAATGTCGTAATTGCGATCGAGCGTTGACGGTTTGCTTGTGACGGTTAGGTTGATCGGCAGGCAAATCTAATACCGGGTCCGACTGCTCCACAACCGATGCCGCCTTTGGGTGCCCATACGTCGATCGCCGGCGGATATTTTCGCGCCGCCGAGCGTGGTCAGGCCGTTGGTTGCCAGTGCATCCAACTGTTCACGAAAAACAATAACCAGTGGCGGGCGAAGCCCATCACGCCGGCCGAGGCTGAACAATTTCGCGCAGCGGTCGCCAACGCGGGTTTGGTGCACCCGATCGCCCACAATTCGTATCTCATCAATCTTGCCGCTCCGAACGACGAGCTGTGGCGGCGGTCGGTCGACTCGATGGTCGAGGAACTGGAGCGGGCCGAGTTATTAGGCCTCGAAGCGGTCGTCACCCATCCCGGTGCGTACACCTCGACCAGCGAGCAGGTTGGGTTGCGCCGCGTGGTCGAGGCACTCGACGAAATCCACGAACGCACCTCCCGTATCAAGGTGCTTACCCTGCTCGAAACGACCGCTGGACAGGGGTCTTGCCTGGGCTGCAAATTCGAACATCTGGCCGAAATCATGACCCAGGTCAACGACCCCGGGCGGCTGGGGGTATGCATCGACACCTGCCATTTATTCGCGGCAGGTTATCCTCTGGGAACGCGCCGCGAATATCTGGCGACCATGCGTGAACTCGACGCAATCATTGGTCTCGACCAAGTTCGCGCCGTCCATCTAAACGATAGCGTTAAGCCGCTTGGATCGCGCGTCGATCGTCATGCTCACATTGGCTCCGGCGCGATGGGGCTCGAGCCCTTTAGGCACTTGCTCAACGATCGGCGCTTTGCCAAGCGGCCGATGTACCTCGAAACTCCCAAAGGCGAACATGACGGCGAGGACTGGGACGTAACGAACTTGCGCGTTCTCCGCAATCTGATCGCGGAATAATCGGCGCAATCGTCCGCGGCGCGTAGGAGCCCTGCGAGCCAGTACGTGCGCCAATCGAGCGGCGAATTTGACCCTCCCAGAATGGACGGATACATTTAATTGCTAGCCGCGTATTAGCGCATGCTTGGCCTGCTTTCTTCACCGCGAAGGTCACGATCGATGGGCCTGACGTACTACAAACGTTATCAGATGGAGATCGATCTTGGCCGCCTGTCGGCCCGGCCGAATCTTCCCGCCGGATATCGTTTTGTGGGGTGGTCGGCCGAGCTGCTTCCGTTGCATGCCGAGGCCAAGAGCCTGAGCTTTCGGAACGAAATTGATGCCAGCGTCTTTCCTTGCCTGGCCGACTATGACGGCTGCCTGCGGCTGATGCAGGAGATCTCGCGCAAGGATGGTTTTCTGCCGGCTGCCACCTGGCTGCTGGTGCGCAACAATGTCGTGGCTCAGCGCGCCGAAATTTGCGGAACGGTGCAAGGCATCCGCGATCGACATGGCTTGGGCGCCATTCAAAACTTGGGCATCGTTCCCGAGCATCGAAACCTTGGTCTCGGCAGCGCCCTGCTGGTGCAGGCGCTCGATGGTTTCCGGCAGAGCGGCTTGCGTCGCGCGTTTCTCGAAGTGACGGCGCAAAACGACGGAGCGGTGCGTCTGTATCGCCGGTTGGGCTTCGTCAAGGCCCGCACCGTTTATAAGGCGGTCGAACTGTTCACGTGCA
>DASZPI010000953.1:0-2447 GCA_035550355.1 Pirellulales bacterium | reverse complement strand
CAAATTTCCCCTTCCGCAGCCAGGCGTTCGCCGAACTCGTCGGCCACGTCGCACGCCGCGCGGAAGGTGTCGGCAATCAGCCGTGTGTTCGCCTCGGGGTCTTTGAGCCAATCGCTGGGGCTGGCGGCCGAATCGATCCGCACGACGCCGTACGGACGAATGCCTTCTTCGCGCAAAAACTTGGCGATCCGACAGGCCTTGCGCACCTGGCCGACAAACTGCGCGCGTTCCTCGGCCGAGCCCATGGCCGAGCCGCCTCCGGTGGGCGGCCACACCGGCGCCACCACGCTGCCGATCACCAATCCGCGCGAGCGCACCCGATCGGCCAGCTTGCGCAGGTCGGCCTCCGAGCTGTCGATGTCGACATGCGGCGCGAACAGGAACAAATCGACGCCGTCGAACTTCACCCCGTCAAACTCGGCGGCCGCCGTCAGGTCGAGCATCGTGTCGAGCTCGATGAACGGTTCGCCCCCCTCGGACCCCTTGCCCACCACTCCCGGCCACGCGGCGTTGTGCAGTTTCGGAAAGTTGTTCGGATGCGGCATGAATGAACTCGGCACGAGATGCGAAGCAGAAACGATGGAACTGGAAATGTAATCGGTCGCGCGGCGGAATTCACCACCGCAGCAGAATTTCGGCCGACACCAGCACGGTGTAGAAGCAGGTTAGGCCGACGAACGACAGGCGATCGATCCACCACGACACGTTTTCGTGCCCATGATTGGCGACTTTGGCCGACAACACCGACACGGCCAGCGAAAAGAAGATGAACGCGAACGTGGTGATGTGCAGCTTGTCGGCCAAAGTCAGATAGTTCGAGTCGGGCAGCGACGAGACGACCACGTACTCGCTGGCCACCGCGGCAAACATGGCGCCGACCGCCAGGCCGAAGCGGGCATCGAGCTCGCTGGGCCGAATCAGCAAGGCATGAAACGCAATCGCCGCGGCAATGAACAACCCGGTGAACAGCTTGATGAAAATGCCGTAACCCGGCCGCGTGATGCCGACCGAGTACACAAAGCGCGAGTACACCGAGGCGTGCCCCGTGGGGAGCGAAATATCGCCGTAGTTCGTGTTGTACTCGTGCGGCGTCACCTCGCCGCCGAGCGCCGCCACGCCCCAGCCGGCGACCTCGGCCTCGGAATTCAGGCCGCTGTTCTCGGTGTCGGCCACGTACACGACCTTGAACGCTTCGTATTCGCCGTCCTCGATTTGAATCGGGATGACATGCTCGTCCAAGGGAAAGTGCGAAACGTCCCACAGCTTGTGGATGATCGCAATCACGCGGCAGCAGGCGTAGTGATAGCCGTTGCCTTCGAGGGTGACGATGTCTTCCTTCGTGTCGATCTTGCCGTTGACGACGTCGAACGTTTCGATCGGCTTCAGGTCGTCGTCGGTCCAGCGGAACCAAATGTGGAAATCGACCGTGACCTGGCTATCTTTCAGGCTGACGTTGTCCACCTGGTTGACGTACACGCCGACCGTCACGCGCTTCGGCGCGTCGGTCGGCGACGAAGGTGGCTGCGCGTACAGTGCGGGCGCGAACAACACGAGCCACGCCGCGACAAACAGCGCGACGACATGGCGCAAACAATGGTGCGATGGCATGCTGCAAATCTTATCGTAGGCACGGCGAACTGTCAGCGGGCATCGAATCAATCGCCGCAGAGCAATGCGCGCGCAAGTTCGATAACATTACTGTCATCATGTCGGAGACCTTGGATTACGAGCTGCTCGACTTCGGCCAGGGGCGCAAGCTGGAGCGCTTTGGCGCGGTGACCGTCGATCGGCCCAGCCCAGCCGCCGACCGCTTCGAGCAATGCGAGCCCGAGCGCTGGCCGCAGGCGACGATGCGCTTTGAGCGCGAGACGGCGGCGCAGGGCCGATGGACCCCCGCGCAACCCGCCATCTCGCCGTGGACGATTGCCACCGGCGCAACGACGCTCGAGCTGCGGACGACCGATTCCGGGCAAGTGGGCGTGTTTCCCGAGCAGGCCGACAACTGGCGATGGATTGCCGAGCGGGTCCGTCAAGCCGACCAAGCCCGTCAAGCCGAACAGGGCCGCCACGCCGGCCGGCCGCTGAATGTGCTCAACCTGTTCGCTTACACCGGCGCCAGCACGCTGGCGGCGGCGGTCGCCGGGGCGGCCGTGGCCCATGTCGATGCGGCCCGCAGCGCGGTGAACTGGGCACGCGCGAACGCCGCCCACTCGGGGCTGGTCGAGCGCCCGATTCGCTGGATCGTCGAGGACGCCCGGGCGTTTGTGCGCCGCGAGCTGAAGCGCGGCCGCAGCTACGATGCCGTCGTGCTCGATCCGCCCAGCTACGGTCACGGCTCGGGCGGGCAGTCGTGGCAGTTCGACCGCGATTTGCCCGGCCTGCTCGACGACTGCCGCACGCTCACCGGCCCGGAACCGGCCTTCGTGCTGCTGTCGAGCCACACGCCG
>DASZPI010000952.1:0-2303 GCA_035550355.1 Pirellulales bacterium | reverse complement strand
TACGGCTGCAAGCTAGGCATTCAAGCGGCACTGAACGATATTCAAACCAACCATCCCAACGACTGGGTGTCGCTGATCATGTTCAGCACGCCGATGACCAGCAGCAGCGACACCGGCGGCGACCGCTTCAACCGCGTGCGCGTCGGTCTTGGCCGCAGCTATTCAAACATGATCGAATCGCTGTGGTATCCGCCCGCAACGGTCGGCAATTCCAGCGCCACCGTTACGCCGTACGATTCGAATAACCTGGAGGTGCCGCGCGCCATGGGAGGCACCTGCTACTCATACGCGCTGATGCTGGCCTACAACCAATTCAGCGGCAGCACGTCGCTGCAAAACTACAGCACCGGCCAGCCGACGGGTGATGCCGGCGGCAATGGTCGCAAAGGCGCGCAGAAAATGATTATCTTCGAAACCGACGGCGCGCCGAACACTACCGCAACCGGCAACTTTACCAACGCCGGCGCTTACAACTCGTACTACAGCATCCGTTACAACTACAGCAATCCGGGCTCCAGCGAATACCCGACCAACGTCAACGGTTACGGCGACAACGACTCGACGGTCACCAGCCAGATCTATTCGCTGTGCAATCAAATCTGCGCGTCCGATTCTGCCTCGCCCCCAGGATATTCCAGCACCAACAAGTCAGTGAAAATCCACTGCATCGGCTTCGGCCCCGTGTTCGATCCTTCGAGCAGCACGGCAGCCACGGCCAAGGCCACGCTCAACCAAATGCAAACCATCGGCAACGTGACCGACGGCATGCCCAGCTACAAGATCATCTACGGCTCAGAAAGCACGGTGATCGCGAACTTGCAGCAGGCGTTCCAAACGATCATGGCCGACGGGATTCAGATCACCTTGATTCAGTAACGGTCGCACAATGGACGGGCTCATTACGCAGGCCAGCAATGCCGTCGAATTCCACAACGCGTGGAAGGTGTACCGTCATGGCATCTGGCCCCGACGTCGCAGCGTGCAGGCATTGCGCGGGATCACGTTCGCCGTACCCAGCGGAAGCCTGTTCGGTCTGCTGGGGCCGAATCGCGCGGGCAAGACGACGGCCATCAAAGCGCTGCTCACGATCTGTCGCCTGACGAAAGGCAGCGTGCTGCGGCTCGGCCGACCGGCCGACGTTCGCAGCACTCTGAGCCGTGTCGGCTATGTGCACGAAAACCAGGCGTTCGCGCCGTACCTGAGCGCCGACAGCCTGCTCGATTACTACGGAGCGCTTTCCGGCGTCACGAGGGCCAACCGTCGGCAGCGCATTCCGCAACTGCTCGATGAAGTCGGCCTTGGCGACCGCACGCGCGAGCCGATCGCCGGCTTTAGCAAAGGCATGTTGCAACGGCTGTCGCTGGCCCAGGCGTTGCTGGCCGATCCCGATCTGCTGGTGCTCGACGAGCCAACCGAAGGCATGGACCTCGTTGCCCGGCATTCGCTGCACGAGCTGCTCCGTCGCCGCCAGAGGCGCGGCAAGACCGCACTATTGGTCTCACACAGCCTCGACGATGTCGAGGCGCTCTGCGATCGCGTCGCGGTGCTGCGGTACGGAGAAGTCGCCTTTTGCGGTCCGCTCGACGAACTCATTGGCGCTGGCGAAGCGCCGGAGCACGATCGCTTGGAAACTGCGCTAGAAGACTTGTACGCCGGAGCAGCGCCATGAAGGCTGGCTCGTTTTGCACGACGATCGGTTGGATGATTCGCGACACGTTTCGCCAGTCGCTGGCCAGCGGCATTTTTTGGGTGCTGCTGACCGTGACTGCCGTGTGCGTGGCCGTCTGCATCAGCGCCAGCGTCCACGGCGACGTCGAGTTGTTCACGCCTGACGAGATGCCCGAGTTTCTGCATCGCGGCGACCAGGACGCCAAGGACCCCGAGTACGCCAAGAAGGAAGGCGTTAAAGTCATCGATGGCGAACTGACGCTCGGCTTCGGCGCGGTGAACGTACCTTTGGCCCGCGACGCTCAATCGGCCGTGAGAGGACTCGAACTAATCCTCGCCGGCGGCGTGGCCGACACGTTGGGCCTGCTGTTGACCCTGATCTGGACCGCCGGCTTTCTGCCAGGGTTTCTCGATCGCCGAAATGTGACCGTGCTGTTGGCCAAGCCTGCGCCGCGTTGGTGGCTGCTGGCGGGCAAATACTGCGGCGTGCTTGCGTTCGTGCTGGTGCATGCCACGTTGTTCGTCGTCGGTACCTGGTTGGCGCTCGGCGTGCGGACCGGCGTGTGGAATGCCGCGTACCTGCTGACCATTCCGGTGCTGCTGCTGCACTTTGCGATTTTCTTCAGCTTTTCGAT
>DASZPI010000951.1:0-11691 GCA_035550355.1 Pirellulales bacterium | reverse complement strand
CGGAGCGATGAGCGTCGGTAGCGTGGTGCGCGGAGCGCTGCTGAACCCACGCTCGAGCGGCACGGTCGACTACATCGCCGATGCGGCGCTCGTGGGAAACGAGCACGGACGCATCGAGCACGTCGGACCCTGGGACCGTGTGGCGGCGACCCTCGGATCGACAGCCGCGAAAGTGCGGCATGCAAAGGGCCTGATCGTTCCGCCGATGCTCGATGCCCATGTACACATTTCGCAGCACCCGGTGCGCGGACGGTTCGTCGAAGGCATTGTCGATCATGCGCCCCTAGGAAGGTTGCTTGCCGGGCTGGACAAAAATGTGTTCCCTGCCGAGGCGCGTTGCAGCGATCCCGACTATGCCCGCGCTGTGGTGCAGGCGTTCTACGAGGATTCGCTCGCGCATGGCGTCGTGGGTGGGGCGGCGTATATGACCGTGCACGCCTCGGCAACTCGCATTGCATTGTCGATGTTGCCCGACACCTGGCAGGTCGGAATGGTGTTGATGAACCAGAACTGCCCCGCGTATTTGCGAACCGACGAACCCGCGCTCGAAAGCGACACGGAATCGTTGGCGCGCGACTTCGGTCGACGCGTGATCGTCACTGACCGCTTTGCCGTGGCGGTCAGTAGCCGATTGCGACGGCGCGCCGTGGCGCTGGCCAAAGGCCTCGGCCTGCGGATGCAGACGCATCTGAACGAGCAGATCACCGAGAAGGAGTTCGTCGAAAAGAAGCTCTATCCGCAGTGCGCGAGCTACACCGACGTTTATCGCCGCGATGGTGTGTTGGACTGCGCACCCATTCTCGCCCATTGCATTCACATGCGGCCAGACGAGTTCGACTTGTTGGCATCGCACAACGCACTGATTGCGCATTGCCCAGTTTCGAACACGTTGCTCGAATCGGGAGTGATGCCGTTGGACGAGGTGGTTGCCCGCGGACTTTCCTATGTGCTGTGCACCGACATTGGCGCGTCGCCTACAACCTCGCTATTGTGCGAAATGGTGCAGTTCCTGAAGGTGCACGCGCGGTACAGCTCGGCCGCAACCGCGGAAGAGGCGCTGCGGCGCGTGACCGTCGTGCCAGCCAAAGCGCTGGGATTTGGCGACCGCTTTGGAGAGTTCGAACCCGGCAAAGAGATGTCGTACGTTGAAGTGCGGCCGCAAGTCGCACCCGAAGGATTCTGGACGGCGCGCGAGACGATCCTCCAAGGATTATTGGGGCTGCAAGTCAGCGATTTGCCGCGCGCCGGCGAAACGAGCGAGCTCGGCGACGCGCTGGACCATCTGCGCCGTGGGCACCTCGACAACGATGCCGAACTTGAGCGATTGACGGCCGATGTGCGCGGCACCACCGAGCGCCTTGACCAAGCGGTGCAAAGAGTCACGCTTGCGGGCAGAACCATTTGGGAACGGAAAGCCGTGTAGCCGAAGCGCGCAAATTTACTTTGCCGACAGGTCGTAGCACGCCACCGCTTGCCGCAACCGCAGGTACAACTTGCCGTCGACCAATGCGGGGGAGCTGCACGGAAGCGGTCCTTGATTGCCGACCTCTTGCTGGTACACGCGGGTCGACTTTTCCAGGCCGCCCGGCGTTTTCTCCAGCGCATCGAGCTTCAGCAGGCGGCGAAACTCGGACTCGGTGGCCATCCGGCCGTTCTTGTCGACCTTGGCCGCGATCAGCGGATGAAACTCGTGTGGGTCGGCCGCGAATACCAGCACGCCATCGTAGGCATAGATTACCTTGCCATCGCCGGCCACCAGCGAGGTGTACTGCGGCGAGGCGAGGTCGAGCATCGTGTTCCATGCCTCGTCGCCGGTGTCGAGGTTAACGCAACACATCCGCCGCTCGCCTTGCGCGTAAACATAACCGTTTACCACGACTGGGCTGCTCCCCTTGTCGGCGATGCGCTGATACACCCAGCGTTCCTTGGCGCCATCGAGCGATAGGTCGAAACACCGCAGCCCGCCGCGGCGTTGACTGCCGAGGGTGATCAGCTTGTCGGCCACGACCAGCGGCGTCGAAAGGTTGGCGTCGCTTTTGACGCGCCAGCGCTCGTGGCCTGTGCGCGGCTCGATGCAGATCGTCGAGCTGCCGGCAACGTTGACAATGAAAAACTCATGGCCATCGACTGTCCAGGTGACGGGACTGGAATGCGTGCCACGGGTCGACTGTTCATTTCCTTGCCACAGAATTTCGCCGTTGGCGGCATCGAGCCCGAACAGCTGGCCTGCCAATACGCACGCCACGCCATCGGCCACGGCAAACGACGACATCATGTACTCGTCGTTAAACTCGCCGGGCAGCCTCGTCTCCCAAAGGTGTTTACCGGAGCGGGCATCGAGACACTTTGCGACTCGACCGGCTCCGAGTACATACAACCGCGCATCGGCGACCGCGGGCGAGCCGGAATGCAAAAATCGCGTATAGACCGACTTCGTGCGGTCCTTCCAAATTTCGACGCCGGTATTCGCATCGAGGCAATACACCAGCTCGTGGTACTCGTAGAGCTCGCCGAGCTTGCGGTCTTCTTCGCGGCGATTGATTTCGTATGCGGCGTATTCCTCGGCGGTCAGATGGCCGCGTTTGTCTTCTGACAGGTACGGATATTTGCGAGGCGGCAGTTTTTCTTCCGACAGCCTGGTGCGACGATGCGTGAACAAGTACAGCCGGCTATCGGCGATGACCGGGCTTCCCCAGCCGCCATCGCCGCCGCCGGGCACACGCTCGCTCATCCACAACGGCATGATGCCGTCGTTGGGAAGTGCATCGAGCAGGGGCGGTGAATCGTGCGCCACTCCATCGCGATGATCGCCGCGCCACTGTGTCCATTGCGAGGCTTCGCCCCACGCGGCAGCAGCGAACACGAGCAATACGACGATCCCACGCAGTTTTAACCAGGCCGGCATGAATCTTCTCCCGAGTGGACGATTGGTAGTCTACTATATCGATCCACGTTGACTGATCGCAATTCTTGCGAGGTGGGTGGTGAGCGAATGATGATTCGACGGCCCAGCGCCGTAATCGTTGTGTTGAGTTCGAGTTCGAATTGGTCGCGCATGCGCTCACGCCGTTGGCGCGATTGCTGTTGCCGGGCGTGACGAAAGTAAAGGTTGCGCGCCCGGGGCATGCGGGGTTTCAAGCCCGATTTGGCGATCATCGCTTAGGGCATGAACGACCGCGCCGACAAGCGCCGCGGCGAATATCGGGCGAACATGGAATCGACCCTCGACACGATCCGCGCACAGTCGCCCGGCACCGAGTTCATCGTTGTTACTTCGATGCTCAACACCCCTAAGCAGGGCGATCAGCTCGAGCCGATCTTGCATCTGCGCGACGAAGCTCTGCAGATTTCACGAGCCGGGATGGCGCTGGTCGATATGACATCGCCCCATCAAACGATCATCGAACACAAGAACTACCTCGACACCTCACGCAACGGAGTCAACCATCCCAACGACTTCCTGCAGCGCGTGTATGCACAGCGCGTCGTCGAGGTGCTGTCGCCCTGACGAGAGACCGACATTTCGGCGTGGTTGACGGCGGCCCTGGGCTGGAATAGCCTCGGGAGCTGACGCACTGCAACGCCCGCCATCGTCGCCCATGATTCGCATCCATCGCCCGCTCGTGGTTGTCATTCTCGGACTGTGTCTTGGTATCGGCGCGGCGGCCGCCGCGCCGGCGCGTCGACCAAATGTGCTGTTCATTTTGACCGACGATCAGCGGGCCGACGCGCTCAGTCTTGCCGGGCACAGGCATCTGCAAACGCCCAACATCGATCGTTTGGGTCGCGAGGGGGTATGGTTCCGCAACACGTTTTGCACCACCAGCCTGTGCTCGCCCAGCCGAGCCAGCATTCTCAGTGGTTTATACGCCCATACGCACGGCGTGACGAACAACTTCACCGAGTACCCGGCCGGGTTCCGCAGCTTTCCGATGGTGCTTCAATCGCAAGGCTACGACACGGCGTACATCGGCAAGTGGCACATGGGCGAGGAAAACGATGAACCGCGGCCGGGGTTCAACTACTTCGTCACGCACAAAGGGCAGGGCAAATATTTTGACACCGAATTCAATCTCAACGGCCAGCGCCGCGAGGTGTTGCAGGGCTATTACACTACCGTGGTTACCGATTTGGCCGAGCAATGGTTGAACCGCCAGCGCAATGATCAGCCCTGGCTGTTGATGATTGGCCACAAAGCGCCGCATAGCTTCTACTTTCCTGAGCCAAAGTACGAACATGCGTTCGATCAGGTGCACGTGCGGTACCCGGAGACGGCGTTCATGCTCGACGACAAGCCGGGCTGGATCAGCCAACGACTTTACACTTGGCACGGGATCTACGGTCCGCTGTTCGAATGGCGAAAGAAGTTCCCTGACGACTCGCCCGAGGCAGTGCGCGATTTCGAAGCGATGACCCGCGCGTACTGGGCGACGATCCTGTCGGTTGACGACAGCGTCGGGCGCCTGGTTGAGCTGTTGCGCCAACGGGGTGAGCTCGACAACACGATCATCGTGCACATGGGCGATAACGGCATCCTCAACGGCGAGGACGGCATGGTCGACAAACGCACGATGCACGAACCGAGCATTCGCATTCCGCTGGTGGTTCGCTATCCAGGATTGATACCGCCCGGCCAGGCCCGGGTAGTCGAGCGGCAGGTGCTTACGGTCGACATCGCTCCCAGCCTGCTGGAATTGTGCGGTGCGCCTGCGCTGGACAAGGTGCATGGCCGCAGTTGGGTGAAGCTGGTGCGCGACGGTGATCCGGACTGGCGCAAGAGCTGGTTCTATCACTACAACTACGAAAAGCAGTTTCCCTACACGCCCAACGTCCGCGGTGTGCGGACCGAAAGCTGGAAATACGTGCACTATCCTCACGGCGACGGCGGCCCCGACCGGCACATGGCCGAGCTGTACAACATTGAGTTCGACCCTGAAGAGCGGCACAACTTGATCGGTGAAGCTCGATACGCCGAAGTCGTTGGACAATTGAAGGCGGAGCTGACGCGGCTGATGTCCGAAACCGGCCTCACGCCCCAGACCGATCGAATGCCGCTTGACGAAGGCATTAAACAAGAGCTTCCCGACTTGAAGATTCGGTGATTTTTCATGCAGCGATTTTTTTGGGCTCCAACGGTCGTATTTGCGTCGCTTACGTTGTCGCTGGCGGCGGCCGAAGGCAAGCGGCCGAACATATTGTTCTGCTTCGCCGACGATTGGGGGCGCCACGCCGGCGCGTATGCGAAGATTGATGGCCCTGGCACGTGCAACGACGCAATCGTCACACCGCACTTCGATCGCCTCGCTAGCGAAGGGGTGCTGTTCCGTCGCGCCTTCGTTTCGGCTCCATCGTGCACGCCTTGCCGCAGTGCGCTGCTGTCGGGGCAGCATTTTTGGCGCACTGGGCGCGGCGCCATTTTGGTCGGCGCCGTTTGGGATGGCAGCAATCCGTCCTTCCCGTTGATGCTGCGCGACGCGGGTTACCACATCGGCAAAATGTACAAGGTATGGGGCCCCGGCACTCCGGGCGATGCACCGTACGGTGAGCAGCAATACGCCTACGAGAAGCACGGCCGCCGGTTCAACCAATTCTCGCAGCACGCGACCGCCCTGGTCGACCAAGGCAAATCGGTTGATGCGGCGAAGCAAGAGCTGTACGACGAGGTGCTCGGCAACTTCAACGATTTTTTGGCGGCACGCAAGCCGGACCAGCCTTTCTGCTTCTGGTTCGGCGCAACCAACGTTCATCGCACAATCACAAAAGGCTCGGGCAACAAGCTGTGGGGCGTCGCTCCCGACTTGCTAAAAGGCAAGATGCCACGATTCTTGCCCGACGTTCCCGAGGTGCGCGAAGACTTAGCCGACTATTTCGGTGAAATCCAGGCCTACGATGCGGGGATCGGCCTCCTCATACGCCGCCTGGAAGAAATCGGCGAACTGGAGAACACGCTGATCGTCGCCAGCGGCGACCACGGCGGGCCCGGCTTTCCGCACGGCAAGTGCAACCTGTACGACTTCGGTGTCGGCGTGTCGTTGGCGATTCGCGGCGCGGGGACCAGGCCGGGGCGCGTCATCGACGATCTGGTGCTGCTACCCGATCTGGCGCCAACGTTCCTGGAGCTTGGAGGCGTACAGCCGCCCGAGGTGATGACCGGCCGCAGTCTTATGCCGCTGCTAAGCAGCGATCGGTCGGGGCAGATCGATCCGTCGCGCGATGCCGTGTTCGTCGGCCGCGAGCGCCATGTCGAAGATGCCCGCGACGACTACCTGCCCTATCCGCAACGGGCGATTCGCACGCACGATTTCCTATACATCATCAACTTCCATCCCGAGCGGTGGCCGATGGGCGGCCCCCAGGGGTTGGACAGCAGCGATCCACCGAGCGCCGAAGAAATCGACCGCAATACGCGCGTCACGTACTCGGACATGGACGCGAGCCCGACGAAGACCTGGTTGATCGAGCATCGCAATGATCCGCAATGGAAGCCGTATTTCGAAATGGCGTTTGGCAAACGACCGCGCGAAGAACTGTACGTGCTCAAGGAGGATCGCGATGAAGTGAACAATGTCGCTGCCGATCCCCGGTATGGCCAGGTCCGTGCGTCGCTCGAACAGCGGCTGCTCGACGAGCTCCGCCGCACAGGCGACCCGCGGATGGTGGACGACGGTAAGTTCTTCGAAACGCCGCCGATGGCCGGTCCGGTCGTTGGCGCCAAGGGCACAAAGAAGCAACGACCGCGCAAATAGCTTGGCCTTAGTCCCGCAGCACATACTCGGTTCGGTTTTCGTCGGCGTTGAAGTCGATCCGCTTGGGAGTGCTGCTCACGCCGTCGCGCTGGATGGAGTACCAGTACTGGCCATCCACGTTGAACGAGCCCGATTCGTCGGCTTCGAGCCACTTCGGCGGCCGATTCATCACTGCCGCGAGTTGCGCTTCGAGCACGTGCATCAGAAACACCTTCCCTCCCGGCGGGGCAGTAGTGATCGTCACGGACCTCGGTCCCTGTGCCGCGGCCACCGGCGAGGCTTGCAACCCACGGCGCTGCGCTTCGTCCTTGAACGCCGTGTCGTACGTCTGCCAGATTTGTTCGGTCAGGCCACCGATCTCCATCTCGCACTGCTCGCGCGGGCGGTCCGACTGATACACCACAAGCTGCTGGCTCACAATCGATTCGACCTGCGGCAAAACATTGTTCCAGAACTGCTGCCCGAGCGGGTTGCGACGAACGTTCCTGAGCGCCTGGACCCGTAACTCCTCGCTCACCACGGCGCCTAGCAGCGGGTCGCCGAATTGCTCGGGAAGAAAAAAACTAACGCCGCCAAGGTAATACTCGAGCGTTCGGCCTTGAATGCTGATCGACGGCGGTTCAACCGAGACCCACCGCTGCGCGACGGCAGTTCTCGACAATTCCTGCAGCTTTGGCAGGTCCATCTGGGCGAACGCCGCCTTGGAACCCGCGCATGTAATAAGGATCGCGCCCAACACTCCTCGTGTGACGAACATGGCCTGCCTCCGGAACTTTCGTTAGACGTGTCGCAGAATCATAATGAAGAATGGCGAGCAACTCCAACGAATTCAGCCGGGTGGGCTTCGTGATTCGAACGTGGGCGATTGTGTCGATCTTGATGCTGGCTGGTTGCGGAGCAACCGATTCGACCGAGCGTGCCGCAACCGATCATGCCGGGTCGAAGCCAGTCGTAGCGAGCCGGTCCGGAGCGATGCGCGGCTTCGAATTGGACGCGCCGGCCGTTGGTTCGCAACATGCATACTATCGCGCCACATGGGCAGTGATTGTCGGCATCGACCGTTATGCCGACGGAAAGCAGTGGCCTGCGCTGTCGCATGCCGCCGGAGATGCGCGGGAAATCCACGCAATGCTCCGCGACGAACTTGGGTTCCCTGAGCACCAAATCCAGCATTTCGAAAATGAGCAAGCAACGCAGCAAGCCATTTTCGCCGCAATCGATCGCGGGCTCGGCACGCCTGGCCGGGTGAATGCCGATGACTTGGTGCTATTCTATTTTGCCGGACATGGCATCGAGCAAGCCCAGCACGGCTATCTCGTTGCCCATGATTCGATCGGCAACGTCCCGGGCAAAAATTACCTTGCGGTCGACGATCTTGTCGCGCGACTGCAAGCGATCGGTTGCCGGCACAAATGCGTTATCCTCGACAGTTGCTATTCCGGGGCGCTATTTAGCGCCAGCCGGCAGGAGCCGCGCGACGATTCGAGCAACGCAGCGCCGACAGCCCGGGATAAGCGTAGCGCCGATTCGCTGAGCGAATACCTGGCTGAGCCGGTGTTCTTGGGCCTTACCGCGGGACGCCATCGTCCGGTAGGCGACGGCGACTTACTGGCCGGCCATTCACCATTTGCAGCCACGCTTTTGGACGTGCTGCGCGATCGGGCCGACGTGCTGCGCGGCAAAGGTGATCACCGCTGGCCCGGCGGTGTCTTCAGTTTTTCGTCGATGGCGACGCGCGTGCTGGAAAGGGTTGGCCGCGTCGCGGGAGCCGAGAGCCAAGAACCAAAATGGGGCGCGCTGGCAACCAGCGCCGGCAACGGCGACATTCTGTTTCGTCCGACGATCGAACGGCTTACTCCCAGTGAAAAAAGGTCGCGCGCCGCATACGCCGCGTCGGTGCGTCAAGCGCAGGCCACGCTGAAATCAAACGTCGACGAAGCCGAGAATCGCTTGCTCGCATGCGATGAGTCGTTACGCGGCTGGGAGTGGCGCCACTGTCTGTTGCGTTGCCGGCTGAACGAACTGATCGACGATCGGCAGCGCTTGGCAGGTCCCGTGGCCGGGCTCGTGTGGTCGGCCGACGGAGATCAACTGGTGGCCTGCTCGAGCCCTGGCAAGCTTGCGATTCGCAACTGCGAACAACACACAACCCAATCGCCCGACTTGCGAGGTCTGTTCGATGTGCAAGCGTTCGTCGGCACCTCGGACGCAAAGCGTTTCGCGGTCGTTCACGGCGACACGCTTACCCTGGTTGCAATCGAAGGAAACATTCGGCGCGCCACCGTATGTTCCGACGCATTCTCGAAGCCCGATCGCCCGAGGTTGGCCTTGGTCGACGATGGGCGTCTGCTGGCATTGGGCGGCGGCAAAGACGGTCTGCTGCGACTTTGGGCGGTCGATTGGACGGCAATGCAGGTGAAGCTGCTGAGCAACCCAATGAAATTCGGCGCGTCGATCGAAGCATTGGCCATCGATGGCGAGGGCAAATGGTTGGTGGCAGCGGCGGGCAATCAGTTGCATGTGGCGGCGCTGCCGCTCGACGCTCCGGTCAAAAGCATTGATCTTAGCGGTCGTGCGCGGATCGTCGCTCTGCGTGCCCACGAACATCGTGTGGCAATCGTCGATGAACGCGCTACCGTGTCGGTTCGAGATCTGTCGACCGGGGACGAAACGCGCGCGGCACAGCCGGTCGAGCCGCTACCGCTGCAGGCCGCCGCCATCGATGACGACCTGCGCCGCGTTGCGCTGGCAGCGGCCGATGGATCCATCGCAGTGTGCGAAACCGTTGCCGAGCCATCGCGGCAAACCGCCACCAAGCTTCCCGGCCACGGTGCGCGGATCACGCAGTTGGCATTCAACGGTCGCGGCCAGCGGCTTGCCTCGTCCGATCACGCCGGGCTCGTCAAGCTTTGGCAGACATCGCCTGCCGCGGCGACATTCGTCTACTCGGGTCACGAATCGTCGATTGGTGCGGTGGCGATCGATCGCAATCATCTGATCGCCTCGGGCGACGCGATGGGGCAGATCCATTTGTGGCGCTGGCAGTCGGAGAGCAACGACGTTAAGCGCGTGGCCCTGCTGGCCAGATCCGTTGAGCACCAATCGGCCCACGAGGGAGCGGTCCGCGCGGCGGCATTTAGCCCAGTCGCCCCGATCCTTGTGACCGGCGGCGATGATGGTGTGCTGCGAATTTGGGAGGTAGCGACTGGTCAGCTGCAACGCGAATTGGGCGAAGGCAATCCGCTGCTCAAATGTCTGGCGTTCAGCCGCGACGGACGGTATATCGTCGCTGGCTACGTCGATCGCAAGCTTCGCGTCTGGGACACCGCGACGAAGCAGTCGGAGCCGTGTTTTATTTTCGGCAACGGCGGTACGGACGGGCAATTTCATTCGTATCGCATTCAAGGTGTAACAGTGTTTGAGCCGGCGCAGGCAACCGGTCACGACGGGACTGGTCCGGCGGTATTCTCGGTGTCGCAAGGGGTGGAGCAATTGACCGGCCGTCCGACGCTTGCCGAATGGATTGCGTGGCGTGCGACCGATGGCCAGGTGTTGTTTCGCATGACGAGCGCCGACACCAGGAACTACGGCGTAGTGAATCGCGACGAGCATGCCTGGGCGACCGCGGTGGTCTCGGATGCCGGCAGTCAGTGGCTCGCATCGGCCGGGCCGAACCGATTCTTCACCGTCTGGCACGCTCCCACCGGTCGTTTGATGCTGCAGACCGCACCCGTCGGAGGCAGTGGAGAGCTGTACTCGACCGGTGTTGCATTCACAGTCGACGGACAGCGGCTTGCCGTTGCTACGAATCGCGCGGTTCGCATGTGGGACTGGCAGGCCGACAAATATGCGGGCGACGACGAATCGATCGTCCTCGAACTTACCGAGTTCAGCGCGGGCGTATCGAATGTCGTATTTAGCCCCGACGATCGACTCTTGGCCGTGATATCGGGGTCGCGAATCCATCTTTTTGCCGCGCCTGCGGTCCTACGTGCCTCCCGTTAGCTGCCGCGAGGGTCGCCGCTTGCCGATGCCGTCGGCCAGACTTATCTTGACTGACCCTGCTGGGTTTCATGGCTCGCTGCCGGTCGGTTCCACCCATGTTGTTGACGCTCGACGAGTGGATTGCTCGCAACGCGATTGCGTTTGCGCCCGATCATGCGGAAACGCTCAATGCGGCGGTCGATGAACTGGTTGCGACGCTCGATCATTCGGTCGGGGTGCTTGGCTTTGGTGAGCCGATGCACGGCGCCGAAGAATTCCTCGAGCTGCGCAATCGGTTTTTTCAGCGCCTCGTCGAAGCCCACGGTTACACCGCGATCGCAATCGAAAGTAGTTTCACGAAGGGGCGCATCGTCGATGATTATGTCGCAGGTCGCCGCGGCACGTCGTACGATGCGATTCAAGACCACGGCTTCAGTCATGGCTTTGGGGCCAGCGCAGCCAATCGAGCGCTCGTCGAGTGGATGCGGAAATACAACTCCGAGCCGAAGCATCGTGCGAAGCTGAGGTTTTGGGGCTTCGACAGCCCGACCGAGATGGTCGGCACCGACAGTCCGCGCCAGCTCCTGGCCGTCTCGCTCGACTACCTCGACACCACGGCCGGTCCGTACGACACGGATCGTCGACACCGAATCGATGAGCTGCTTGGCAGCGATGCACCGTGGGAAGACCCTGCCGCCTCGTTCGACCCCGCCAAGGCAATTGGACTGTCGGACGCAGCGACGGCACTACGAATTGAAACCGAGGATTTGATCAGCGAGCTGACTATCCGCCGGCCGGAACTGATCTCCGCCAGCGATGCAGACCGATATGCCGACGCGGTCCGCTCGGCGAATTTCGCGCGCCAAATGTTGAACTACCACGCTGGCCTGGCAAAGAACAACTCGCGCCGGCTCGTCGATCTGCTTGGCATGCGTGATGTGATGATGGCCGATAACCTCGT
>DASZPI010000950.1:0-4141 GCA_035550355.1 Pirellulales bacterium | reverse complement strand
ACCGCTACAATTTAGCTGAAAACCGCGCTTCTGCAATCGTCCCATTTTGACTGTCGAAGGGAGTCGCTCGCCATGGCCGAACGCACGAAATTCCAAGAAAAGATCATCAAGAACTACTACCAGAACTACGACGCGCTAGCGTTGCAGAAGCTCGGCGAACAGGTGTCGGAACTGTATCTGGCCGAGGGCAAAAAGCGGGCGGCGGTCTGGAAGCGTGTCGCCGCGACGCTCGGCAAGCTGAAAGTTCCCGCCAGCCGGATCGACCACATCGCCAAGGCCGACAATCCCTCGCTGCTGGCCAAGCTGCTCGAAGAACTATTGGCAAAGCATTGATCCTTCGCTTGAGATTTCGCGCAGGTTAGGCGACATTTGACGCCATGCGCACCACCTGGACTTTCCACTCCGCCGCGAAGCTGGTGTTCGGCTCCGGCGCGACCGGCGAACTCGGCGATCTGGCGGGCGAACTTGGCTTGCGGCGCGTGATGATCGTCACCGATCGCACGCTGGTCGGCGCGGGAATCGTCGACACGGTGCGCGACCCGTTGGCCGGCCGAGGCATCAGCCTTGAAGTCTTCGACGGCGGACAACCCGAGCCGTCGATCGACCTGGCCGAGGCGTGCATCGCCGCCGCGCGTGCGTTCAAGCCCGACGGTCTGTTGGGGCTCGGCGGCGGCAGCAACATGGACCTGGCGAAAATCGTCGCCACCGTGTTGGCCCACGGCGGCAGCGTGCGCGATTACCTCGGCGACGGTCGCATCCCGGGGCCCGTGCTGCCGCTGGTCTGCGTCCCCACCACTTCGGGCACCGGCAGCGAGGTCACCGCCGCCAGCGTGCTCACCGACACCGCCAACGCCATGAAAGTTGGCGTGCTGAGTAATTATCTGCGGCCGGCCATCGCCGTGGTCGACCCCAAGCTCACGCTCTCGTGCCCGCGCAAAGTGACCGCCGACAGCGGCATCGATGCCCTGACGCATGCCATCGAAGGGTACACCGCCATCGACAACGCCGACTTTCCGCTGCCGCCCGGCGAGCGCAGCGTGTACCAGGGTCGTCATCCGCTGGGCGATTGCCTTGCCGAGCGCGCCATCGCGCTGGTTGGCCAACACCTGGTGCGCGCCGTCGAGCAGCCGAAGAACCTTGAAGCCCGCGAAGGCATGTCGCTGGCCGCCACGATTGCCGGGCTGGCGTTCTCGAACGTTGGCGTGGCGCTGGTGCATGCGATGGAGTATCCCCTCGGCGGGGCGACGCACTGCTCGCACGGCGCGGGCAACGGCCTGCTGCTGCCGTTCGTGATGCGCTTCAACCTGCCGGGACGCGAGCGCGAAATGGCCCGCGTTGCCGAGTTGCTGGGCGAGGACGTGCGCGGCCTGTCGACCGCCGCGGCCGCCGAGCGCGCCATCACCGCCGTCGAGCGGCTGAAGCTGGCCATTGGCATTCCCGAGCGAATGCGCGACTTGGGCGTGCGGCAGGACCAGATCGCCGGCTTTGCCGAGAAGGCGTTTGCCGTGAAACGTATTCTGCGCGTCAATCCGCGCCCGGTGACTTGTGCCGAAATTGAGGGGGTCTACGCCGCGGCACTCTAGCCAGCCGGGGCCTCACGGCCATCGCGGGTTGTGTGTATCATAAGTTGATGCTCCAAAAAACGTTCGATATCAACGTCCGCAGCACGATCCCGCTGATCGCGCCGCGGCAGCTCATTGCCGAAACCCCCATGACCGAGGCGGCCAACCACACGATCGTGGCCGGCCGCGACAAGGTCCGCGGCATCATCGAAGGCACCGATCATCGCCTGCTGGCGGTCGTGGGACCGTGCTCGATCCACGACGAAGCCGCCGCAATGGACTACGCCGCCCGCCTGAAGGCGCTGTCCGACGAGGTTGCCGATCGCGTCGTGCTGGTGATGCGGGTGTACTTCGAAAAGCCGCGCACCACCCTTGGCTGGAAGGGGCTGATCAACGACCCGAATCTGAACGGCACGTTCGATATTGCGCTGGGCCTGCGCCGCGCGCGGCAACTGCTGCTGAAGATCAATTCGCTTGGCATGCCGGCAGCGACCGAGATGCTCGAGCCGATCACGCCGCAGTACGTGGCCGACCTGGTCACGTGGGCCTCGATCGGCGCGCGGACCACCGAGTCGCAAACCCATCGCCAAATGGCCAGCGGCTTGTCGATGCCGGTCGGCTACAAGAACGCGACCGATGGCAATCTGCAAATCGCCGTCGACGCGATGCTCTCGGCCCAGCACCCGCACAGTTTCCTGGGCATCGATATCGACGGCCGCACGTGTGTCGTCAACACGAACGGCAATCCGTGGGGGCACCTGATCTTGCGCGGCGGACGCTCGGGACCGAATTACGATCCGGCCAGCGTGCGCCAGGCGGGCGAAGCGCTGACTGCCGCCGGGTTGCGGCCGAACGTGATGGTCGATTGCAGCCACGCGAACAGCGAGAAAGATTTCCGCCGCCAGGAATTGGCATGGAACGACGTCGTCGAGCAGCGTGTCGCGGGCAATCGGCACATCATCGGCCTGATGCTCGAGAGCAACCTATTCGAGGGCGCTCAGAAGCTGACCAGTGATCTCTCGAAGCTGCGCTACGGAGTGTCGATCACCGACGCCTGCACCGGTTGGGACGACACGCGCGAACTCATTCTGCGCGCCCACGATGCTCTGGCCAGCGTCCCCGAACTCGCCGCCGCGCAGTAGAGTCGCCTGATTTTTCAGTCGGGTATCACCGGCTCGACAAGCTGCGCGAGTTGCAGCAGTGATTCCTGCCAGCCCAGGCAGCACATCTCGGGCGGAATGACCGCGGGCAAGCCTTCCTGCGCGATCGTCAGCTCGGTGCCGCACAAGACCTTTTTGAACGTGATGGTCGTCTGCATCTCGCCCGGCAGGTTCGGGTCGTCGAACCGGTCGGTGTAGCGAATCTTCTCGCCGGGCAGCAGTTCCTGATACTCGCCGCCGAACGAGTGTCCGCGTCCACTGCTGAAATTGCTGAACGACATTTTGTATCTGCCGCCGACCTTCGCTTCGAGCTGGTGCACGGTGCAGGTAAATCCATAGGGCGGCAGCCACTTGGCAAGCGCGTCGGGTTGTAGAAACGCCCGGTACACTTTCTCGGGCGCGGCACGCAATACGCGGTGAAAGCGAACACTGTTGGTCGGCATGGTCGTCTCCGGAGTTGCGCCATCTTAACAATCGACCGTGACCTTTCCACTGCATCGGGGTGCATCGGTGTTCATCTGTGTCTGCTCCGCACAGTCGCTATGATGACCGTCAAACTCCGAGGAACCAAAACGATGGCCACGATGCGCGTCGCGCAGGTCGCACGCCCCAAGGGCGAGTTCGAAATGGTCGAGCGGCCGATTCCCGACCCTGGCCCAGGCACCGTTCGCATCAGGGTGCAGGCCTGCGGCATCTGCCACAGCGATGTGTTGACGAAAGATGGCTTGTGGCCCGGCCTGCAATTCCCGCGCGTGCCGGGGCACGAAGTTTCCGGCGTGATCGACGCGGTCGGCAAAGACGTTGCCGAGTGGAACGTGGGCCAACGCGTCGGTGTCGGTTGGAACGGCGGCTACTGTGGTCATTGCGTCCATTGTCGGCGCGGCGATCTGTTCGCCTGCGTTACGGGGCAGGTGACCGGCATCACGTTCGACGGCGGATATGCCGAGTACCTGATCGCGCCCGCCTCGGCCGTGGCGCTCATGCCCGCCGAGCTCGACCCCGTCGAGGCGGCGCCGCTGATGTGCGCCGGCCTGACGACATTCAACGCCTTGCGCAACTGCGGCGCTCGCCCCGGCGATGTGGCGGCAATCCTGGGCCTAGGCGGCCTCGGACACCTGGGCGTGCAGTATGCCGCCAAGATGGGTTTCCACACCGTCGGCATCGCGCGCGGCAAAGACAAGGAGCCCCTTGCGCGCCAGCTTGGCGCCGCGGTATATATCGACAGCCAAGTTCAAAACCCTGCCGAAGAATTGCAAAAGCTCGGCGGGGCGAAAGTCGTTCTGGCCACCGCCACCAACGGCGCCGCCATGAGCAGTGTCGAAGGCGGACTGGCCGTGAACGGCACGATGCTGCTGATCGGCGCGGTCGAATCGATGCAGGTGTCGCCGGTGTTCTTGCTGACCGGAAATCGTTCGGTCA
>DASZPI010000949.1:0-1919 GCA_035550355.1 Pirellulales bacterium | reverse complement strand
GATTTCAACCTCGGCTGCTCGGGATTCGTGTACGGGCTCGGCCTGGCCGACGGATTGATTCGCAGCGGCGCCGCGAAGCGCGTGCTGTTCATCACCGCGGAAACCTACTCGAAGTACATCAACGCCGACGATCGTTCGCTGCGAACCATTTTTGGCGACGGCGCGGCAGCGACCTTGATCGAGGCGGCACCGCAACCCAGCCTCAGCGGCTTTTGCTTTGGCACCGACGGCTCGGGAGCCGACGCGTTGCTGGTGAACACCGGCGGCGCTCGGCCCAGCGAGCAGGCCATCCAACCGCGCAAGCGGCAACGCTGGTCCAGCCCGCTGTTCATGGACGGCCCCGCACTGGTCGACTTTACGCTCGAGCGCATTCCCGGCCTGATCGACCAGGTGCTGGCGTCGGCGCAGTTGCGGCGCGACGAGATCGACATGTTTCTGATGCACCAGGCGACGAACCTGTTGCTGAGCAAGCTCGGCGAGCGGTTGCAATTGGATGCCACCAAGATGCCGATGGCCTTGGCCAACTACGGCAACACGGTGTCGTCGACGTTGCCCATTTTGCTTAACGACCTGCGCACCAGCGGCCGCCTGCGACCCGGGTCGCAAGTGATGCTCATCGGCTACGGCGTGGGCTTTTCGTGGGCCGGCTGCGTGTGGCGCGAAACCTGGGCCGCCTCGGCCGCAAAAGCCGGCGACAAATACGCGGCAGCGTAGGCACCTTGGTTAATGCTCACCGGTCGACGCTGCCACGTCGTAACAGGCGATCTCTTCGTCGTTGCGCACGAACAGCCGGCCGTGGGCGATCGTGGGATGGTTCCAGGTCTTGCCGGTGACCGCCTGGAAGCGACCGAGTTCTTCGAGCTTGTCGGGCCGGGCGGCCACGAGCACCGCGGCGCCGCTCTCCGAGATCACGAGCAACAGCTTCTGCTCGACGAGCAGCAGCACCTGGCCGTGGCCGAAGCGGCCGCCTCGCCACCGGCGCTTGCCGCTGGCCAGGTCGACACATTCAAACACGGCATCGTCAAAGCCGTAGATCGAGCCGTCCTGGATCACGAAGTCGTTGTACGCCGGCTTCATGGCGCGCGAAGTCCAGCGCGGCTCGAGGCTGGAGGCTCCGGGCCCGATCGCGCCGACCAGCACCAGGCCCAGGTCTTCGGAGCCGAACAGCACGCCGCCATCGTCCAGCGGCCGCGGCTGCACGGCGCGCCAAATGTTGGGTGAGTTCGCCACGTATTCGCTCACGATCTTGCCCGTGGCCGGCTCGATCGCCGCCAGCCCGCGATCGCTGACGAACAGCACCAGATTGCGTCCTTCGTGCCGCATTACCTGGCCCGAGCTGTAGCTGATCGGCCCCGCCTCGGCGGTCCATTTCAGGCGGCCGGTGGCGGCGTCGTAGCCGAGCAGTTCCTTGCCGGTTTCGCCGCCGGCGTACACGACGACGACCCCATCGACCACCAGCGGCGAGCTCGAGAAACCCCACATCGGCGCCGAGGCGCCTGAATCTTTTGCGATGTTCTGCTGCCACACGGGCGAACCGGTTGCGGCATCGAGGCAATTCAGCACGCCGGTCGCGCCCAGCGAGTACAGCTTGCCGGCGTCAAAGGTGGGCGTGGCTCGCGGGCCGGCGCCCCCTTGGCCGTCGTAGAAGCGTGTCGAGTCGACGTGGCTCCAACGTTCGTGGCCGGTGGCGGCGTCGAGCGCGACGACCGCTTCGTCTTCGCCGCGCTGTTCCTGGGTAAACAGGTAGCCGCCGACGATCACGAGGCTCGACCATGCGGGTCCGATCCGTCGCTGCCACACGCTCGGCGGCGGCTTGGTTGACCAGGCGACGTTGATCGCCGGCCCGTGATACTCGCCCAGCCGGCCTGGGCCGCGCAGCTCGGGCCAATCGCCCGATTCGAGCACCAGCGCCGTGGTTG
>DASZPI010000948.1:0-1752 GCA_035550355.1 Pirellulales bacterium | reverse complement strand
CAATGTCGCGGAACTGTAATCCTGGAGAGCGAGGCGACACACAAATATGCCATCCCGTCCATTTTGTACTGCTTCCCAATGTTACAAATAGTGTACTGAAACGGTATTCCCCTGACAGCGCCGCTTTGTGAGCGGGTCGTTCAGGCGGCCTTGTTGTCGGTAGTTTTTGGGGTCCTGTCACCTCCTTTGGCTGGCGCGGATTTCGGGATGCCTTCGATGAAGGCAGTCAGCGGCGTTCGGCCGTTCATGCCGCGGCCCTGATGCGGTCGCTTGGTGTTGTAGACGGCGAGATATTCGTCGAGCGGCTTCTGCATCTCTTCGATCGTCTCGAACCATGTGCGCCTTCCCTCGACGCGGAAGTGCTCGTCGAGCAGGGTGCGATGCAGGCGCTCGACGATGCCGTTCGATTGCGGACGTTTGACCCGCGTCGTGCGATGCGGGATGTCTTCCAGTTGCAGGAAGAGCTCGTAGGGGTGCTGGTCGGGCCGGCCGCAGAACTCGCGTCCATTGTCGGAGAGCACGACATCGATTTTGGCGTCGCGGCCCTCGAAGGTCGGCAGCACGTCGTTGTTCATCAGATGCACGGCGGTGACGGGCAGCTTCGAGGGGTAGAGCCGCGCCCAGGCGTAGCGCGAATGGCAGTCGATGGCGGTCTGCAGATAGACTTTGCCAACGCCTTTCAGCACGCCGACGAAGAAGGTGTCGACGGCGACGAGAGAGCCCGTGTGCGGGGCCTCGATGTGGCGTTCGCGGAACTCGGGCGAGAAGCGTTCGAGGGCGCGCACCTGCTCGTCGGTGAGCTCGATCCTGCGTTCGGCGGTCGTCTTCTCGAGCCTCAGCAGGCGCTCGTGCTTGGTCAGGAGATCGTGGCGCTGCCAGACGCCGCGCACGCCGCCGGAAGAGACCTGTATCCCCTTCAGGCGCAACTCCTGCTCGACGCGCACGGCGCCGTGGCAGGGATGGGCCAGCGCATGGGCGAGCACGGCTTCCTCGATCTCGGCGGCGACCCGGTTGGGGTGCGGCCCCTTCGCGCCGGGCAGGCGGTCGACCAGGCCTGCGGCCCCATAAGTCTGGAAATTGCGCCTGATCTCGTAGAACTGCTGGCGGGAGTAGCCCATCACCTTGCAGGCGCGGCTGACGTTGGAAAGCTCCGCAGCGAGTTCGAGCAGCGAGAGCTTGCGGCGTGCTATCTTGTCCTTCGTGGTCATGTTGGTCTTCCGATCGGGTTGGAGGGATGTCTGGCGACACCATCAAACCCGCCCGAAAGCGGCATGGCCACACCCCTTCGGGACGCGCCCGACTCTTGCCGTCGCGCGCCCTCCGGGGCCATGGCCAACTGTCAGGTCAATACCATCTCAGGACAATCATGGCGACTGACCCCGGCGATCTGGTTCTAGATCCTACCTGTGGCTCCGGCACGACAGCGGCCGTTGCCGAGCAATGGGGGCGGCGCTGGATCACCATCGACACGTCACGTGTCGCGCTAGCGCTTGCTCGCGCACGGGTCATGGGCGGGAAATTTCCCTATTACTTTCTGGCCGACAGCAAGGAGGGCCGGCAGAAAGAGGGCGATCTGACGGGTAAGCCACCGGCTGATGAACCGACGCATGGTGATATTCGTCAGGGCTTTGTTTACGATCGTACGCCGCATATCACCCTCAAGTCCATCGCCAACAATGCCGAGATCGATGTAATCTGGGACGAATTTCAAGCGAAGCTCGAACCGCTGCGCCGGGAACTCAACGCAGCGCT
>DASZPI010000947.1:0-16636 GCA_035550355.1 Pirellulales bacterium | reverse complement strand
CACCAGGCTGGAGCCGAGCGCGGAAGTGAGCGTGACACGTTGCGCCTCGCCGCCGCTGAGCGTCCGCAGGGCGCGATCGAGCCCGACGTAATCCAGCCCCACGATTTCGAGGAACCGCAGCCGCCACTGAATCTGGTCGAGCATGGTGCGCGCGACGAGCCGCTCGTGGTCGGACAACCCGACCGCGTCGAACCATGCGATTGCCTCGCGCACTTCAAGCGCAGCCAGATCGGCAATGTTCTTGCCAGCAATGCGCACGGCCAAGGCCTCGGGCCGCAGACGCTTTCCGCCGCAGGCCTCGCACGACCGATAGCTACGCCATCGGCTGAGAAATACGCGGATGTGCATCTTGTACTTGCGGCGCTCGAGCCAGGCGAAGAACCCGCGCAGGCCGCCGAACTTGCGATGCGGAACACCTTCCAAAATGTGCCGGCGATGCTCCTCGGCCAGCTCGTTGAACGGGATATCAACCGGCAGGCGCAGCTCGTCGGCAATGGCCAGCAGTTCTTCGAGCTCGTGTTGATATGCCGGCGTGTTCCAGGGCGCGATCGCACCTTCGCGCAGCGACTTCGTCGGATCGGGCACCACGAGGTCGAAATCGATATCCGACACGCTGCCGAAACCTTCGCACACCGGGCATGCGCCCAACGGGCTGTTGAAGCTGAACAGCCGCGGTTCGGGATCGGGATAGTCGAGATTGCAGTGCTCGCAGTGCAGCCGGGCGCTATAGGCGATGCGCCGCCACCGCTGGCCGTCGATCGCCGACTCGGCGGAAATTGCCTCGAGCGGCGAGTTGCCCCCCGGCTCGAAGAAGATCGTGCAGGCGCCATCGCCGTGCCGATACGCGGTCTCGATGGAATCGCGCATGCGCCGATCGACCGCGCCCGTCGCACTCAACCGATCGACGACAACATCCACCGGTTCGATGACCGGTGACGTCAGCGGCTGCGCGTCGAGCGAGACCATGCGCCCTTGCGTGACCACGCGCAGGAAGCCCTCCTCGACGAGTGCCGCGGTCAACTGATCGCTTGCGAGTTGGTCCGCCCCGCGCCGAGCGAAGGCGACCAGATACCGTGTCCCGGGCGGTAGTTGCGTCAGCGCGTCGGCCACGTCGTGCGGCGATTCGCGCCGCACCGGTCGACCGCAGCGGTAGCAGATCACCTGCCCGATTTTGGCAAACAACAGCCGCAGATAATCGTGAATTTCAGTCGTCGTGGCGACGGTCGAGCGGCTCGATCGGTTGGGGCTCTTGCCGGCAATGGCGATGGCCGGCGGGATACCGTCGATCCGCTCGGCGGCAGGCTTTTCGAGCCGTTCGAGAAATTGCCTGGTGTAGGCCGAGAAGCTTTCGATGTAGCGCCGCTGCCCCTCGGCATACAGGGTGTCGAAGGCCAGGCTGCTCTTGCCGCTACCGCTGAGGCCGCAGAAGACAATGAGCTTACGATGCGGCAGATCGAGGTCGACGCGCCTGAGGTTATGCACCTCGACACCGCGCAGCGTGATCACTCGACCGTTCAACGAAACAGCCTTTTCGCAGGGCGACCCAATCGGCCGGCAAACGCCGGGCGCTCGCTTCGGCGGACAGCGACGGTTACCGCGCCTATTTGATGAGCGGACCTGAGTCGCCGCCGACGCCGCCTTTCAACTCGCTCGCGGGAATCGCAGGCTTGTGCGATCCCGGCGCACCGGTGGCGGCCGGCTCTTCTTCCAGGTTGTCGTCTTCCCAATCGACGCGCTTGCGCGACAGGCCGATCTTCCGCTCGTCGGTGTCGACCCGCAGAATCTTGACCTCGATCTCATCGCCCACCTTGACCACGTCTTCAGGGTTCTCGACCTTGTGGTCTGCCAGCTCGGAAATGTGCAGCAGTCCTTCGAGCCCGTTTTCCAGCCCGACGAACACGCCGAAGTTGGTGAGCTTGGTCACGGTGCCCTTCACCACTTGGCCAGGCTGGTACTTGCTAGGAATGTCGGTTGCCCAAGGATCGTCTTGCAGTTGCTTGAGGCCCAAGGCGATGCGCCGCCGCTGCTGATCGACGCTGAGCACACGGCACTCGATGGTCTGTCCCTTCTCGACCACCTCGCTCGGATGGCTGATCTTGCGGGTCCACGACATGTCGCTGACATGCAGCAGGCCGTCGATTCCTTCCTCGATCTCGATGAAGGCGCCGTAGTTGGTGAGATTGCGGACCACGCCCTTGACGGGTGTGCCGGGGGGATAGCGCTCGGCGACCTTGTCCCAGGGATTATCCTGGGTTTGCTTCATGCCGAGCGAGATTTCCTGTTTTTCTTTGTTGATGCCGAGCACGACGACTTCGATCTCGTCGCCGATGTGCACCAGCTCGTTCGGGTGGCTGATGCGCTTGGTCCACGACATTTCGCTGATGTGGACCAGGCCTTCGATGCCCTCTTCGAGCTTGACGAAGGCGCCGTAGCTCATCACGTTCACCACCTCGCCCTTCACGCGGCTGCCGACCGGATATTTTTCCGGCACGTGCTCCCAGGGGCTGGCGGTCTTTTGCTTGAGGCCGAGGGCGATTTTTTCGCGATCGCGGTCGATGTGCAGGATTTGCACTTCGATCTCTTCGTCGATGTGCACCATCTCGCTGGGATGGCCGATGCGGCCCCAGCTCATGTCGGTGATGTGCAGCAGGCCGTCGATGCCGCCCAGGTCGACGAACGCGCCGAACTCGGCGATATTCTTGACCACGCCCTTGCGGAGCTGGCCGACTTCGAGCTCGGCGAGCAGCTTTTGCTTCTTCTCGGCCCGCTCGCTCTCGATCAGGCTGCGACGGCTGACAACGATGTTCCGGCGGGCTTCGTCGATCTTGAGCACCAGACATTGGATGGTGCGGCCGATGTAGTCGCCGATGTCGGGCGGGCGGCGGATATCGACCTGGCTGGCCGGCAAAAAGACGTTCACGCCGTTAACGTCGACCAACAGGCCGCCTTTGATCTTGCGCGAGACGACGCCCGTAACGACGTCGCCTTCGTGCACCGACTCCATGACGCGGCGCCAGTTCTCGATCTTCTCAGCCTTACGCTTGCTGAGCACGATCATGCCGGCGTCTTCCATGCCGGGGGTGGTGTCTTCGATTTCCTCGACGAGCACCTTGACCATTTGGCCGGGCTGGGGGGGCTCATCCTCGGGGCCCCACTCGTTCAACGGAATGGTGCCTTCGCTCTTGTAGCCGACATCGATGAGCACGAAGTCGCCTTCGACGCGGAGGATCTTTCCCTCGACAATCTGATTGAGGGTGATATCTTCACCACCCCACTCGATTTCGCCCGCTTCGGTGCTATCGAGAGTCGCGAGCATTTCGCGCTCCCAATCTTGTTCGTTGAGATCGAGGCCGTGGATCAGATTGCGATTAACCATGGAGAAAGTGCGGTGCGCCCGAAGTGCGTAAAATGAAATCGCGGGCCGGCCGCTCGCCATGAGCGACACTCCGTAGCCTGCGCGAGAACCCGTAAATTTAGCAATCCGGCGGAATTATGGCAATCGCGTCAAGGACGCCGTTTTCGCTGGTCGAATGGCTCGCTGGGCATTTTGCACTGCCGAGGGCGCAGCCGACGGCGGGTTGGCGTTTGGGAATTCGAGCGCTTCCGCTGCGATCTTTGCGCATTTTGCGGTGCGATGCCGCTTTCGGAAGCCGCGACGAATCCGCCCCCAAGAGGCCGCCGGCACGATTGCCGGGCGGCGGGGCTTGACGGCTGCGAGACGCACGAGGGGTTCGCACCCCGAAGAGCCAAACGGCCGGCGTACACGGGCCGCTTGTTCGGGGCGCTACGTCTCGCGGCCAGGGAGCTTATCGTCACCGCGGGGGTCTGCCGCGGTGCCGGTGAGCGTTAGCCGGCGACGAAGGTCGTAGCGTCTAGCGAACCAGCTCTTTGCGAGCGCCAATCAGCGTCCGAAGACGTTCGGCCAGCAGGGCGGCGTCGAACGGCTTCTTGAACGTTTCGTTGATGCTCGAGCGATCGAAGGTCGTCGTGTTGCCGTCGTCCGGCAGCAGGGCGATCAGGATCGTATCGGCGTACTCGGTGTTGCGACGCAGATTCTGGCAAATCTGCAGCGCTTCCGTGCGGCCGATCGAGAAGTCAACGATGATGCAGTCGGGGTGGAAGCTTTCGGCCTGGATGCCGGCTTCGAAGCCGCTCGCGGCCACAGCTACCTTGAACGACCGCTCGATGGGCAGTTCACGCTTCAGGTTCTCGATCAGAACCTGATCCTGTCCGACGAGCAGCACTTTGGCCATTGCTTCGTCTTCCAGGTCGCCCAGCGGCATGCCGTGCTCTTTGAGGAAGCGGATCAGGTATTCGCGGGGAATACGACGATCCTGCGATCCTGGGATGCGGTATCCCTTCAATCGGCCAGAGTCGAACCATTTACTGACGGTGCGCGGGGCCACCTTACAGATCTTGGCGACCTGACCCGTGGTGAAAACCTTCATTGCAGGCTCTCCATACTATTCGCTTGGTTTGACAAATCGCTTGATCGGTGGATTGGCGCGTTCTCACCGGTCAAGGCTTCTGGCCCCTGTGCTTACGCTCATGGCTGTGGAGCGGTCCATCAGGCTGGCTGTGGGTTACCAGCGGCTGAGCAAGCACCTGGGTCGGGGCCGTGTCGTCTCGTCTTTCAGTTCTCGGCTTTGGTTCAGCTCCCTCTGATCCGTCGCCCTAAAATTCTCCATCGGCTCAGAGGTCGCTCTAGAGTCAGTGAAAATCCGTAAACTAGGCAGGGCTGTTGCCGTGCGTACTACGGTTTCCATCCGACCTTCGAGAACCTCACGTACCGAGGGTTGCGGTCTGGCAGGAGGAACGGATCGGTCGCGCCGACGCCTCCGGCGTCCAGCGCGGCACGCTTCCGAGCCGCAAAAAGCCTTCTCTTGCAGGTCCCCCCGAGGGCCTCGGGCCCGCGGCCGCGCCACAGCGCGATCCACGTGCCGAAGCCTCCCGAAAGTTAGTTTCGAGTTACTGCGGGGTGGGACTTTAGAAAGTTTTTCTTTCGTGCCGCTCTGCGCTGTCGTAGGAGTGCGCCGGTCCACGACCGGCGCACCGCCACGCCGGGAACCAAAGGCAATTCGGCCCTACGAAGATTCTACGCACGCCGACCATAGCGGTTTTGCCGTTCGTGCGAGCTACGCCGGAGGCCCGAGCGTTTACGCCGCTTGCGTTTCGTCGGCCGCCGGCGTGGTCGAGCTGCCGATCGGGCGGATTTGGCCGTCGTCGCTCACATCGTCGAACCGTACGCTCACACGCTTGCTGACCCCCGACTCCTGCATGGTGACGCCGTACAGGGTGGTGGCGCCGGTCATCGTCTTTTTCGAATGCGTGACGACGATGAACTGCGTCCAGGCGAGAAACTCTTGCAGCACGCCGACGAACCGCTCGATGTTCGCCTCGTCCAGGGCGGCGTCGACTTCGTCGAGCACGCAGAACGGGCTGGGGCGGTACTGAAACACCGCCAACAGCAGGGCGACGCACGTCAGCGTTTTTTCGCCGCCGCTGAGCAGCGAAATGTTGCGCGGCTCCTTGCCTGGCGGCCGGGCAATGATCTCGATGCCGCTGTCCAAAATGTCGACGCCCTGCTCGAGCAGAATGTCGGCCTGCCCGCCGCCGAACAGCTTGCGGAACAGCGTCTGGAAATTGCCGCGCACCTTTTCGAACGTTTCCGAGAACAGCCGGCGGCTATCGACGTTGATGCGGTCGATGATTTGCACGAGCAACTGCTTGGCTTTGTCCAGGTCATCGTGCTGGGCCTTGAGCGTCGAAAATCGTGCTTCCAACTCTTCCAGCTCTCGCAGCGAATCGAGATTCACGTTGCCCAACTGATTTAATTTGCGACGCAGCTCGGCAATTTCGTTTTCGACCGCGTCACGCTGATGGAGTTCTTCGTCGCTTAGCTCGGCGCTGTGCTCGGCCAATTCGATTTGATAGTCCTCGCGCAGCCGGTCGGCCAATGCTTTGCGCTGCAAACGCACCTCGCTGGCCACGAGGTCTTGCGCGTGGTGCTGCGCGTCGAGCGTTTGCAGTTCGCTGCGCATCGACTGAGCGCGCGCGCCCTGCGACTCGCGGCAGGCGCGGTGCGCTTCGCGTTCGCGCACGAGTTGCGCCGAGTCGCGGCCGAGCTGTTGCAATAATAAGTACAACGACGCGAGCTGCCCTTCGGCCTGCAAAATACTGCGATCGACAAGGCGTTGCCGCGCGAGCGACGTCTCAAGTTGCTCGCGCAAATCGCTCAGCGTCCGCTGGCGCTCCTGGCGATCTTGTTCGACCTGCGACCGCCGGGTTCGCAGGCTTTGCAGCCGCTCGTCGCTCTTGGCCAGTTCCATGCGAGCCATGGCTATGCGCCGCTCGATTTCCAGGCGATGCTCGGCGAGCTCGGTAACCTGTCCCGCAGTGCGTCCGGCCACGAGCTCGGCTTCTTCGGCGCGGTTGCGGGCCTCGTGCAGTCGCAATCGAAGCGCTTCGACATCGGCCGTCGAGGCGGTTAGTTGCCGTTGATCGTCGGCATGATCGCGCTGGACGATCTGCTGCTGGGTGTCAAGTTGTTCGATCCGCGACTGCAGCGCGGTCATCTGCACTCGGTGCTCACCCGAGACCGCCGTGGCTTGCGCGCGTTCTTCGGTGAGGGTTGCGATCTGGCGATCTTCGCCGGCGATTTGCTCCTCGATCGTGCTTCGCTGCCGGCGCAGCGCTGCGATTTCGTCAGACAATTCGACCATTTGCGCCTTGAGTGCGCGGAGTTCGCTGCGGCGCGACATCAACCCCGTGCCCGATTCACGCGGACCCAGCGACCACGCGCCATCGGGCCAAAGCGCTTCGCCGTCGGTGGTGACGAACGTTTGCCCACGACCCTTGCCACGGGCCAATTCGTGGGCGACTTCCAGCGATTCAACGATCCAAACACTCCCCAGTAGTCGCTGGCAGACAGCGTTGAGGTCGGCGTCGGTTTCCACGAGGAGGTCGGCGCGGCAAACGACGCCTTGCTCGTTCGACAGGTCGCCGCCGCCGATCGGAGCTTGGAAGTCGAGATCCAAAGGAATGAACGTCGCACGACCGGCCAGCCGCGCATCGTCGCTGTCGAGCCATCGCTGCAGATCGACCGACGATTCGATCACAATGTGACTGGTTCGCTCACCGAGGGCGATTTCGACTAGCGCCGCCGACTCGGCGGCAACGCGAAACAGGTCGGCTACCACCCCGCGCACGCGCTTGAACGGCGCCTCGGCCGCCTGCGCGCGAGTCAGTACCTCGCGCACTCCCGTGCCGAGCCCCTCGAACGTCCGTTCCAGCTCGGCAAGCACATCGGCACGTTCGCCGATCCGGCTCGATCGTTGTTCGAGCTGGTTCAAATCGGCCACGATGCCGGAAAGTTGTTGCCTCAAGGCAACGCTGCGCGCCGTGGCCTGCGAGAGCCGGCGCTGGCCCTCGCCCATGACTTGCTCCAGCGCGTCGCGTTGGCGCTGCAAAGCTTCGATCGCGGCGATGGCTTGATCGCGGGACTGAAGCAATTCGGCAAGACGCGCTTCGTGCCGGCTGGCAGCGGTGCGCAGGTCTTGCAACCGTGCTTCGACGGCGCCGGTGTCGCGCTCCAGCGCGGCCGCCTGGCGCATTCGTTCGATGGCCAGCGACCGGCTCGATTCGGATTCACCGCGCAAGGCGACGAGCTGATTGCCCAAATCGTGCAGCACGCGCTCATCGTCGGCGATTTGCGCCTGCATGGCGGCGTACAGCGATTCTGCGGCGGCAGACGCCTCGGACGTCTCGTGAACCTGCTGACTCAGGTCGCCCGCCCGAGCGCCGAGCGTAACGAGTTGCTTGCGCAATCGGCTGCACTCGTCGTCAATCTCGCGCGAGCGGAGTCGCGAATGCTCGACAGCCGCTTCGTGCGCGGCAATTTGCTCGCGCTGGGCCGATAAGCGGATTTGATGCTCGCGCAGTTTTGCGTCGATGTCGGCCGACGCGAGGTCCGCGGTTCGCGATTGGGATTCGCTGGCGTCGATCTCGGCTTGCAGGGTCGCGCGGCGGCCAGCGAGCTGGTGCAACTCGGCTTCGGTGGCCGCCAGACGCTCGGACATCGTGCGCCAGTCGGCCAGCGCCACCTGAATGCGCAAATCTTGCAGGCGCGTCGCGTGTTCCTGGTAGCGCCGCGCTTTCGAGGCCTGCTGACGCACCGACTTCAATCGGCTTTCGACCTCGCCGACGATGTCAGCCAGACGCAGCAAGTTTTGCTCGACTCGCTCGAGCCGCCGCAGCGATTCGACCTTCTTGGCCTTGAAGCGGCTGATGCCTGCCGCCTCCTCGAAAATGATGCGGCGCTCGCGCGGCGACGACTGCAGGATGCCGTCGACCTTGCCTTGTTCGATGACGCTGTACGCCTCGGTGGCCACGCCGGTGCCGGTGAACAGGTCGCGAATGTCGCGCAGCCGCGAGGCATGGCCGTTGATCAGGTACTCGCCTTCGCCGCTGCGATACACGCGGCGCGTAATCGAGACTTCGGGCGAGTCGATCGCCAGCAATCGGCTACTGTTGTCGAACACCAGCGTCGTTTCGGCCGTGTTGACGGGCGCTCGGCTCGCGGAGCCGTTGAAGATGCAGTCGGCCATCTCCTTGCCGCGCAGGCTCTTGACGCTCTGCTCGCCCAGCACCCATTTGATCCCGTCGACGACGTTGCTTTTGCCCGAGCCGTTGGGGCCGACGATCGCCGTGATGCCGCGCGGAAATTCGAACCGCGTCTTGTCGGCGAAGCTTTTGAAGCCGACAAGTTCCAGCGCTTTAAGCATGATGAATGCGGCGCGTAGCCAACCATACCGCCGGTGTTACGAATCGTCGTCGCGATGCAGCATTGTACCAAGCAAACGCCGCTTTTGCCGCGGTTTTTCCTCATCCTTGCTGCGCTCGCGCTCGCTGGCCTTGGCCTTGCTAGCAGGCTTGTCGTCGGCCGTGCCGCGGTTGGTAAACAGCTCTGGTAGCGGGTTGAGCACCACCAGTTCGGGCGCCGAATCCGCTTCGCCGGGCGTTTCGCTTTCGCTCGGGTCCGTGAGCTCGTTCTTGCGGCGATACGTGCGGCCGCCGCGCGGCACGGCGTCGACCTGAAATCGGCTGACAAGTGCGCCGGTGCTCTTGGCGTGCTGCAGGGCCTGGACGACGTCCGGGTACGTGCCGCCGAGATCAACGATCGCGCGAATTACGTCGTCCACTTTCGACGAAACGACGCGCTTTTGATCGGGTTCGTCGAGCACAAACCGGCTGACCGTGACGTGCTGATTGTCGCCGTGCTCGTTTTGAGCCGACGTGATCACGATGTTCTTTCCGGCTTCGATCATCAGCGGCGTGCGGAAGCGTTGATCGGCGCCGAACAGCACAATTTCGGGACGATAGCTGCGCGTGACGTGCACCATGGGCGCGCTCTTGGTGTTCAGCACGTGGTAACCGAATTCGTCGTTGAGTTGTTCACCGCGCACCAACGGATCGCGCGAGTTCATGGCCCACAGCGAGCGGAAGGCGCCATAGCGCGTTTCGGCGCTCCCGGCGTCGAGCAAGTCGCGCAGCGCTTCGTAAGCTTCCAGGTCGTCCATCGCGCCCAGCGCCGCCAAGGCAAACGCCCGGAACGCGGGCACATCGCGGGCAAGTTGTTGCAGCGGCTCGGCGGCCGCCGATTCGTCGAGATACGCCAGCGCCTCGGCAGCGTAGAACCGCACTTCGTCTTCTTTCGAGTCGAGCCCCTTGCGCAGCGCGTCGATTGCCGGCTTGCCGAGGGCTTCGAGCTTGAGCGCTGCCGGGCCAGCGGTGATCGG
The DNA here is from genome assembly GCA_035550355.1 of Pirellulales bacterium. Taxonomy (GTDB): domain Bacteria; phylum Planctomycetota; class Planctomycetia; order Pirellulales; family PNKZ01; genus DATAXP01. The sequence continues at coordinate 6,839 of DASZPI010000947.1, read as the reverse complement.
GTCGAGCAACTGGCGCTCGAGCAGCTGCATGCGGGCCTGCTGTTGGGCGGCCGTTTCGCGCACCGGCAGAGCCCGGATCACGCGCACGTAGCGTTCGATGTTGTCTTTGTAGCGCGGGTGGACCTTGAGCTGGATGAATTCGTCGGTCTTCGGCCGGGCGACGCCAATCTTGATCCCGCCCTCGTAAGTGTGGAAGCGGCGATTGATCGCCGTGCCCACCTGAGCGCTGGTCAGCACGTTCCGCTCCTCGTTGCCGAGGACCAGCCCCAGCTCGCGGCTGGTGGCGCTCGTGCCGCCGCCCAACACTCGACCGCGGCATTGGCCAACTTTGTCGGCTTCCTTGGCCGATGGATCGACCAAAATCGGACCTTCGGCCAAGGCGAGCATCGTGCCTTCGTGCACGGCGTTGCCCAGCAGCGCCATTTCGCGCATGCGCGATTCCATCAGCCAACCATCGCGCAAACTCGTGCACTCGCTGCGCGAAAGGGTGCGCACTTCGACATCGAAATGATCGCCTTTCTGAATGCCGGGGCGCAGGTAGCCGCGCACCAGCACGATATCGGTCGTGGGCGAGGCAAGCACGGCATTGGGGTCTTTTACGCCGCGGGTTTGCATTTCGGCCAGCACCGCGCCGCGCTGCGGCGAAGGCGGCGGGTCGCTTCCCGTGCCAGGCAAGCCAGTCACTAGCGCGACCGACTCGATCGGAATGTAATTCATGCCGAACGGCACACTGATGTCGCCGATCAGCGTGACTTCGCGGCTGATCTGCTCGATCGGATCTTCGGGGCTTTGCGAGCGAACGTTCAGCGCGCTGCATCCGGCGCCGGCGGCGACGACCGCGGCCAACCAGGCCCAGATCGTCCAAACGCACGCCTGCCGGCGACACGGGCCGCGCGCAATCGCTTTGCTGGACTTCATGCCAGGCACTGCTCCGTCAAATTGGATCGGTCGGGGGGGGCAAGCACGCGCTAACGACCGGCTCGTCATCGCGCAGGAGTTGCGGTGCTTGTTGTCCAGAGGGGATGGACGAGGAGGGACCGACGCGGCGGCACAATATCGTCGTCCGCGGCGCCGGTCAACGTCAGTCGCACGGGGGGACGAACGGCAGTCGCACCATTGACGTTGGCATACTCGCCCGATAGTTTGCGCTAGGCCATGGATTTCAATGCACGCAGGAAGCAAGAAAGGACCGCTAGCATGGGTACGAATCGATCGGGTCGAAATGCAGCCGCCCGCCGCAAGCGTCGGCTGCGCAACGAACTGGGCAAGGCCAAGGCTGCGCAGAAGCGCGGTTCATCGGCGGGCCGCTGAGAGACCGCGCATGCCACCGTCGCTGCAAGGACATTTGCTCGTTGCTGCGCCCGAGCTGCGCGATCCGAACTTCTATCACACGGTGGTGCTGCTCGTGCAGCACGGTCAGCAGGGCGCCTTGGGGTTGGTGTTGAATCGACCCACCGAAGCGACCCTGAGCGGCGTCTGGAAGCAAGTGAGCGACGCCGACTGTCGCCGCGACGACCCGATGCACATCGGTGGGCCGGTCGAAGGGCCGCTGATGGCGTTGCACATGCTGCCGGCCCACTCCGAAAACGAGGTGTTGCCGGGACTGCACTTCTGTGCAAGCCGCGAGAACTTGGAGCAGCTCGTGCTGACGGGCGGCGAGGCGCGATTTTTTGCGGGCTTTGCCGGCTGGGGCGCCGGTCAGCTCGAAGGCGAGTTGGCCGAAGGTGCGTGGCGGACGGTTCCCGCGTCGTGCCGGCATGTGTTTTCGAACAGCGAGGCGCTGTGGGAGCATGCGCTCAAAGAGGCGGCGGGATCGGAGGTGCTGGGGGCGCTAAAGATCAAGCACATCCCGCCCGATCCGTCGATGAATTAAGCCCGCCGCGGGATCCAAGATTCGGAACGCCGTGCCCAGATCGATTCACGCTCGCTTTTCGACCGGCACCCATGATCGTGCTGCTGCGCCGGTGTAACGCGAGCGCGGGCGGATCAAGCGATTGTGGTCGAGCTGCTCGATGATGTGTGCGCTCCAGCCCGAAACGCGGCTGATCACGAACAGCGGCGTGTACAACTCCACCGGCAAGCCCAGGTAGTGGTACAACCGGGCGCTGGGCCAATCGAGGTTTGGCGGCAAATGCTTTTCCTGCCCGACGATCGTTTCGATCACGTCGGCCATGCGTTCCATGTCCTGGTGACCGCTCTCTTCGGCTAGCTCGCGGCACAGGGTCTTCAGGTACACCGCGCGCGGGTCGCCGTCCTTGTACACGCGGTGGCCGAAGCCCATGATTCGCACCTTGTTGGCCAGCGCCTCTCGCACCCAAGCCTCGGCCTGATCGGCGCTGCCGACTTGTTGCAGCACTTCGAGCACGCGCTCGTTGGCGCCGCCGTGCAATGGTCCCTTGAGCGCGCCGATCGCTGCGACCACCGCCGAGTGCAGGTCCGACAGCGTCGAGCAGACCACGCGGGCGGTAAAGGTCGAGGCGTTGAACTCGTGCTCGGCATACAACACCAGCGAAACGTCGAGCGCCCGCACCATGCGCTCGGTCGGAGCGCGGCGCGTAAGCATGCCCAAAAAATTCGCCGCCAGCGAGCGCTTGGCATCGGGCCCCACCGGCTCTTTGCCCGCCAGCAAACGCTGCCGTGCCGCTACAAGCACCGGCAACTGCGCGAGCAATCGCTCGGCTTTGCGAACGTTCGCGTCGTGGCTGTTGTCGGCCGCATCGCGGTCCCAGTGCGCGAGCAGGCTTGCGCCGCTGCGAATCACGTCCATTGCCGCCGCCTGCGCCGGTATCGAACGCAACGTGGTGATGATCTCGGGCGGCACCTCGCCGGCCGCGGTTGCCAGGCGCTTGCGAAACTCGCCGAGCTGCTGGACGGTCGGAAGCTCGCCGTGCAGCAGCAAGTACGCGGTCTCTTCGAACGTGCCATGTTCGGCAAGTTCCTCGACCCGGTAGCCGCGATATTGCAGCGAGCCGTCGATCGTGCTGACTGCCGTCTCGCCGGCGACAACCCCTTCCAGTCCCGGGCTGTAAATCGCTTCGCTCATGTCAGGGCTTCGTTCACGTTCCCGGTTCGTCGGTTTGAAAGTATTTTCGATCGCGTTCTTCGTAACCTGTATAGCCGAGCAAATCGTACAATTCTTGTCTGGATTGCATTAGGTCGAGCAGCTCGCGCTGCGTGCCGTCGTCGGCAATCACGCCGAGCGCAGCTTCGACGGCTTTCATGGCAATCCGCAGCAGCGTCACCGGCATCAGCACGACCGCATAGCCCAAGTGGGCAAGCTCGTCGAGCGCCAGCAGCGGGCTTTGGCCGAACTCGGTCATGTTGGCCACCAGCGGCGCATCGACGGCGGCGGCAAACTCTTCGAACTCGCCGGCGTCGGCGAGCGCTTCAGGAAAAATCCAATCGGCGCCGGCATCGAGATAGCGCTTCGCCCGATCGACGGCGTCGCGCATGCCATGCACGCCGCGCGCATCGGTGCGCGCGACGATCACCAGTTCCGGATCGCGGCGCGCCGTGACCGCGGCGCGCAGCTTCGAGCACATCTCGGCGGGCTCGACCAACGATTTGCCCGACAAGTGCCCGCAACGCTTCGGCAGGCGTTGATCTTCGAGCTGGATCGCGGCGGCGCCGGCCGACTCGAGTTCGCGAATCGTGCGCTCGACGTTCACCACCTCGCCGAAGCCGGTGTCGGCATCGACGATCACAGGCACGTCGACACTGCGCGTCAGCGCGATCGTATGTTGCACGAGCTCGCTGAGCGTGAACAAGCCGATATCGGGCAGCGCCAGGCTGCCGGCCGAGAACGCCGCTCCCGACAGGTACATGGCCTGGTAGCCTGACTGCTCGATCAATTTGCCCACCAGTGCGTTGAACGCCCCGGGGACGATGATCGTTGAGTCGGCCGTGGCCTGACGCAGGGTTTTTCCCGGGGAAACTGCCATCGATTGGAGCCTCGCGCGGGAGGTATTGCGATGAAATGCCAGTGATCGAAGCTCGAATGATAAAGCGTTGCGCCCACCGCTGGCAAGGTGGCAGTGCTGGCCCTATCGCTTGCGATTTCACGCTCAAGCGAGGTACGTTGGACGAATCGTCGCTTCGTTCAACCGCATCGGGCCGATTGTGCATCGCAAGCTACCGTCACTTTTCGCCTGCATCGAGACCGCGCTGGTGTTTGGCGTGTTTTGTCTCGAGGGGGCGTGGCCGCCGCCTGACACAAACGAGCCGCATTACTTGGGCAAAGCGCGGCATTACTGGGACCCGAGCTGGTGCGAGCATGATTTCTTTCTCAACTCGGCCGACACACACCTGTTTTTTTATCTCACGGCAGGCTGGGTCATCCGAGCACTGTCGTTTCCCGCGGCGGCGATTGTCGGCCGGGGCGTCACCTATGCTTTGATGGCGATCGGCTGGCGGAGGCTTAGTCATGCGATCGTGCCGTGGCGCGGGGCCGCCGTGCTGTCGGCGGCGCTGTTTGTGGCGCTGAACTATCGCTGCCACATGGCAGGCGAATGGGTCGTGGGCGGTTTCGAGGCCAAGGGAATCGCATACGCGTTGGTGTTCTTCGCCCTGGCGCTGGCGGTCGAAGGGCAGTGGAACGGCGCTTGGATCGCAGGCGGCGCGGCCTCGGCGTTTCATGTGCTGGTCGGCGGGTGGTCGACCTTGGCACTTGGTCTGGCATGGTGGTTGCTGGGGGCCAATCGTCCGCCGCTGCGCTCGATGTTGCCGGGCCTGATGATTGGCGGCATCTTGGCGCTGCCGGGCGTCGTGCCGGGCCTCGCGCTCACCAAGGGCGCCGCGCCTCAGATTGTTGCCCAAGCCAACGAGCTGTACGTGTACGAGCGCCTGCCGCATCACCTGTGGCCGGCCAAGATGCAGCCGCAGTTGATTGAGCGCTTTCTGCTGCTGTCGGCGGTTTGGGTGGCACTGTGTGCGTTCACGATCAGCGACCCACGGCAGGCCGTGATTCGCCGTATGGTGGCCGCAGCGCTGGGGTTTGCCGCTGCGGGCTGGGTTATTAGTCTCGCGGCGCCGCTGTGGCCGGTCCAGGTGGCAGGGTTGCTGAAGTTCTATTGGTTCCGCTCATCCGATGCGATGGTTCCCCTGGGCGCCGCGTTGATCGGCATTGCCTGGCTGAGGCAGCAGGCCCAGGCCGGCGATTGGCGTCGGGCTCTGCCGTTGGTGGCGGTGCTCGTGGTGGCGGGGCACTTTGTCGCACTGACCCGGGTACGCTGGAACAACCCAACGCCGCGCGCCGATGCGCGCGGCAAAGTGGTCGATCACGCGCAGTGGTGCGATGCCTGTGCCTGGATCCAGCAGAACACCCCGGTCGATGCCGTGTTTCTCACGCCGCGTTCGTGCCAGACCTTCAAGTGGTATGCCCAGCGCGGAGAGGTGGTCACCTGGAAAGACGTTCCACAAGACGCGCTGGAACTCGTCGCCTGGTGGCGCCGGATGGAAGATGTGCACGGTAAAAGTTTCGGCGATGGGCCGAATGATCGGTTTTACAATTCATTGAGCGAGACGAGCGTCGCGCACCTGGTGCGCGTGGCGCAAAAATACGGCGCACAATTTGTGATCACCGAGTGCGAGCTGCCGCTGGCGCTGCCGTGCTTGTATCAGAACGAGGTGTATGCCGTGTACGATCTTCAGCCGACTCGCGGAGAGTGATGGCTGGCAATGCTTGCCGATCGAGCGGACCTACTTTCGCGGCTTGCGTTGCGGCTGGCTCAGCCGTTGCCTGGCGTCGAAGCTCAGCGTTGTTTTGCGCCCGACCTGAGCTACGGCCGTCATTTCGGCCCGCCGCCAGGCAATGCACGCTCGGCAGCGGTGGTGGTGCTGCTCTATCGCCGCGACGGCAGATGGCATTTGCCGTTGACCGTGCGCCCGACGACGATGCTCGACCATGCCGGCCAGATTAGTCTGCCCGGCGGCAAAATCGAAACGGGAGAATCGAGCTTCGACGCGGCGTTGCGCGAGCTTGCCGAAGAACTGGCGGTCGCGCCGGTCATGGTGTCTCGACTTGGCACGCTCACGCCGCTGTATCTGTACAACAGCAACTTCATGGTCGCGCCGTGGGTCGTGGGCGCGAGCGAGCCGCTCGTCTTTCAGCCGAACCCCGGCGAGGTTGCCGAGCTAATCGAGTTGCCGCTATCGGCCATCGTCGATCGCAGCCTGCGCGGCACCCATCGGCATCGATCGCGCGGGGTCGAAGTGGTGGTGCCGCACCTTGCCTGGCAGGGTCATTACATCTGGGGGGCGACCAGCATGATCCTTGGCGAACTCGCAGCCATTTGCGACGATCTGGCAGAATGACTCTGAGGTGCTTGCGATTTCGTGGAGTGCGTTAATGACAGTCCGCTCGGTTCAACCACGCGCAGTGGTATTCGATCTCGATGGCCTGATGTTCAACACCGAGGAGCTGTACCAAGGGGTCGGCACCGAGCTGTTGCGCAGGCGCGGTTGCGATTTCCCCGTCGAATTGCTCAATCGCATGATGGGCCGGCCCGGGCGCGTCTCGTTGCAGATGATGATTGACTGGCACGGGCTCGACGACACGGTCGAGCAGCTTGCCGCCGAAACGACCGCCATTTTTGCGACCATCCTCGACGAAAAACTGGCGTTCATGCCAGGACTCGCCGATTTGCTCGAAACCCTCGAGCGCGCACAGTTGCCCAAGGCGGTCGCCACGAGCAGCGGCCGGTTGTTCGCGACCGACGTACTCGGACGGTTCGGCCTGATCGAGCGGTTTGCATTCATTCTCACGGCCGAGGACGTGATCAACGGCAAGCCGCATCCCGAGATTTATCAGACGGCCGCGAACCGATTAGCGGTTGCCCCCA
>DASZPI010000946.1:0-9314 GCA_035550355.1 Pirellulales bacterium | reverse complement strand
GCCGCGCCGGCCTTCCAGCCTTCGGCCGCCACCACGCCCGGCGCCAACCAACTGGTCACCGCGCCGACGATCATCCACCGGTAAATTGTCGCTCGAAGCATGGGGGCCCCTATTTGCGCGAAGTGAGGTACGCCAGCAAGTCGGTCATCGCAGGCACGTCGATTTGCTTTTCAAGAACCCGGTTGTCGGGGCCCCAGCGTAGCGAGTTGAGCATCCCCTCGCCGGCGTGATCGCGCTCGAAGCCGGTGAGAATCGGCTCGCGAATGTCGGCCTTGCCGTCGCCGTCGGTGTCCTTGATGAACCATAAATCGGGCGCTGCGGCGACCAGCGCCCCGCCGTCGTAGCAGAGCACGCCGCTGGGGGCATGCAGCCCGTCGGCCAAGATCGTCGAGGTTTCCATGCGGCCGTCGCCGTCGCGATCTTCGAGCACGCGGACCGCGCCGTGGCCGTGGGGCCGCGTCGCGGCGTAGTCGTTGTATTCCGGGTACTCGACGACGAACATCCGTCCGTCGGCATCGAAATCGATCGCCACCGGGCTGCGAATCAGCGGCTCGGCAGCAACCAGCTCGGCGTGAAACCCGGGAGCGAGCACGATCGCGTCGCGCGACGCCTCGGGCGAGAGTGCGGCGAAACGCTCGAGCGACGCGACCGGTTCAGCGGCCGCGGCGCTTGAAAGAACAAATGAGAAAACCAGCGGAGCAAGGCGACCGAAGCTGGGGCATTTCATGCCCATTAGCTTACACAGGCGGCGTCGCACGCAGCAGCCGGAACTTATTTTCCCGGCGTCATCAACCAGCTTGGCAACTGCCCGGCCACCGGCAGCTCGATGATCGAAACGCTGGTGATGTCGGGATGGCTGAGCACGTCGTCGAGCGCTTGCTGCGAGGGGCGCGTATCGAGGTTCAGCACGCCGATCGCATCGCCGCCTGGTTCGCCGGCGCGGCCGACGGCCATTTGCGCGATGTTCACTTTATGCTGGCCGAACACCGTGCCCACCTTACCGATGATGCCCGGCACATCGTGGTGGGTGAAAATCATCAGCACGCCGTCGAGGAACGCGTCGAGCCGATACTCGCCAAGCTGCACGAGGCGCGGCATGTTCTGGCCGAACAGCGTGGCGGCGGCCTTGTAGGTCTGCGCTTGGGTCACCAGCTCGGCCTGGATGACGGAGCTGAACGCGCCCATGTCGCTGCGCGACTGCTCGACCAGCTCGATGCCGCGCTCACGGAGCAGCACCTCGGCATTGACGATGTTGATGTCTTCTTCCAGGGCGTTTTCCAGCAATCCCACGGCGACGCAGGCGGTAATCAGCTTGGTGTCCTTGCTGGCAACGTCGCCGCGAAATTGCAGTCGGCAGGCCTGGGCCGGCGCGCGATCGAGCTGCGCCAGCAGCAAACCCAACCGGTACCCCAAGTCCAGGTAGTCGCGCAGGGCAGCGAGCTTCTTGGGATCGACGCTCGACATGTTCACGGCGTGGCGGATGGCGCCGGTGGTCAGAAAATCGACGAGCAGGTGCGCCCCCTCGACGGCCACTTGCGTCTGCGCTTCCTCGGTGCTCGCGCCCAGGTGCGGCGTGCACACGACGTTCGGCAGGCCGAACAGGGGGCTGCTCTTGCAAGGTTCGGTTTCGAAAACGTCGAGCGCCACGCCGCCGAGCTTGCCGCTCTTGAGGCCTTCGACGAGCGCCGCCTCGTCGTAGATGCCGCCGCGGGCGCAGTTGATGAGCCGCGCCCCCTGCGGCAGCATGTCGATCTCTTTCGTGCTGATCAGGTTCTTGGTTTCGGGCGTCAGCGGCGTGTGCACGGTAAGATAATCGACCTCGGGCAGCATCTGATGCACGGTGGCGACCAGCTCAACGCCCAACTCCTGGGCGCGTTCGGCCGACAAGAACGGATCGTACCCCAGCACGCGCATCTCGAGCGCCTTGGCGCGCGACGCGACCGCCTGGCCGATGCGACCCAGTCCGACGATGCCGATCGTTTTGTCGGCCAACTGCGTGCCCATGTACTTGTTGCGGTCCCAGCGGCCTTCGATCAGGCTTTGATACGCCGGGGCGATGTTGCGGCTCAAGGCAAGCATCATCGCCACCGTGTGCTCGGCGGTGCTGAGCGTGTTGCCGGTCGGCGTGTTCATCACGACGATGCCAAGCCGGGTGGCGGCGTTCTTGTCGATGTTGTCGGTGCCGACGCCGGCCCGCACGATCGCTTTCAGGCGTCGATTGCCGGCGAGGGACTCGGGGGTGATCTTCACGCCGCTGCGCAAGATGGCCCCGTCGGCCTCGGCCAATGCCGAGCGCAAGGCATCCCCCGAAAGGCCGGTGCGCACCTCGTGCTCGATGCCCGGAGCAGCCTTGAAGATGTCGAGCCCCTCTTGGGCCAACGTATCGAGCACAATGACGCGCGGCATGGCGGTTGATCTGCAAAAAAGGGCAGGGAGGGCAGCAACGAAACAGGGCAGAATAGCCGTTCGCCAGTCGCAGGGTCAAGGAGCGTAAAGCCATGCGCGCACGGCGCGTTCGCGATGCGGTCGCGACCCGCGAAGCGTGTGTCACCCAGCGCCGTTCGATGCTCAGGCAGCGGACGCATCACGCGAGCAAATCGGTCGGCAGGTGGAGCGGGAGTTTTTTTGAGGAGCGTCGATCTCGCGCCTCGCGCTCGTCGTACTACAACCAGTGGAGCTAACAAGTGTCGAACGCTGCGGATGTGTCAAACTGTCCAGTCAGTGCGCGAGTCGAAGTTTTGCGAGCGCTTTGGTTACAAGGTCAGCGATTCGACGACTGCGAATTGTTAATTTGGGTAATCTGAAAAACGAATTCACCCCCTCGGTACTCCTTTCCTAAAACGAATCCTTTTCCAAATGCGCGGAACGACTCAAGAACCGACAAAATCGTGTTAGAATTCCTTGGCTTTTCTCGAACGTCTCAGAGATAATTACTCGGCTTTCAAAGCGACGCTTCGATCCGAAACGTGCTCACTGCAGGAGGCCGCCATCCCACCAGAGCCTCTGCGACGCGTTTTTCGATGGTCAGCTTTCGTCGGGGCTCAACCGCCTCGGTTTGCTGAATTCTTCACCGCTGGTTTCACCTTGTAGGAGTTGTTGATTTGTACGACGCACTTTTGGACGAGTTGGAAGACGAAGGCGCGCCGAATACCGAAGACGCGGTCGAGCTGGCCGACAAGGAGGAGGCGATCGTCGATGACGACGATCTGGGCCTCGACTTGATGGCCGTCGATGCCGACGCCGATGCCGAGGTGAAGCCCGAGGAGCTGCTGCTCGAAGGGGGCGAAGAGGCGGAAAGCTGGTCGGACGACCCGGTGCGAATGTACCTGACGCAGATGGGCGAAATCCCGCTGCTGACGCGCGACCAGGAAATTGCTCTGGCCAAGGAAATCGAGCTCACCCGCGCTCGCTTCCGCCGCAAATTGCTCGAATGCGACTACGTGATCAAGAACGCCGTCAAGGTGCTGTCGCGGGTCCACACCGGTGGGCTGCCGTTCGACCGAACCGTGCAAGTGTCGGTGACCGACCGGCTGGAAAAGGACCAAATTCTGGGCCGGTTCCCGCATAACTTGCGGACGGTCGATGTGCTGCTGAAGCAAAACTGGGACGATTTCCGCACGGCCTTGTCGAAGAGCCGCAAGCAAAACGAACGCCAAGCGGCCTGGCGCCGCTTGGGCCGCCGTCGCTGCCGCGCGGTGCGCCTGGTCGAAGAACTGGGCCTGCGCACGCAGCGCATTGAGTCGATGATCGGCGTGCTCGAGAACTTCTCGAAGCGAATGGACGACCTGCAGGCCGCCATCCGACGGCACAAAGCCGAAGGTCGCCCCGCCGCCGAGCGCCGCCAGGCTCTCATCGAGCTGCGCAACCTGATGTGCTCGACCCAAGAGACCCCGACCAGCTTGCGCAACCGCGTGAATTTGCTGAAGGTGGTCTACACCAAGTACCAGCGCGCCAAGCGCGGCCTCAGCGAAGGCAACCTGCGCCTGGTGGTTTCGATCGCCAAGAAATACCGCAACCGCGGCCTCAGCTTCTTGGACCTGATCCAGGAAGGCAACGCCGGCTTGATGCGCGCGGTCGACAAGTTCGAGTATCGCCGTGGGTTCAAGTTCTGCACCTACGCCACGTGGTGGATTCGCCAGGCGATCACCCGCGCCGTGGCCGACCAAAGCCGCACCATCCGCATTCCGGTGCACATGGTCGAGACCATGTCGAAGGTCCGCAACGTCTCGCGGCAACTGCTGCAAGAGCTCGGCCGCGAGCCGACGATCGAAGAGGTCGCCAAGCTCGCCGGCACGCCGATCGACGAAACGCGGCGCGTGTTGGCGATGAGCCGCTACCCGATCAGCCTCGACCGACCGGTGGGCAACAGCGAGGACAGCCATTTTGGCGACTTGCTGCCCGACGCGGGAGTTGAGAGCCCGGCCAACGGCGCCGCGCAAGAGATGCTGCGCAGCCGCATCCACAAGGTCCTGAAGACGCTCAGCTACCGCGAGCGCGAGATTATCAAGCTGCGGTACGGCCTGGGCGACGGTTACAGCTACACGCTGGAAGAAGTCGGACACATCTTCAAGGTCACCCGCGAACGCATTCGCCAGATCGAAGCCAAGGCGGTGCGCAAGCTCCAACAACCCAGCCGCAGCCAGGAACTTTCGGGCTTCCTCGACTAGACCCACCGCCGCGATTTCCCACGGCTCGCGGAAGCCGAAAGTTCACCGAAGGACGCAAAGGGCGCGAAGAAGGCATGCTCGGCGGGTCTCCCGACCCCGCCGTGGAACACCCGTCTTCTCGCTCCTTTGCGTCCTTGCTTTGTTTCCGTTCCCGCCTCCCGCCGGTTACAGTAATCACAGATGTTCCGCCATCGGTGAGGGACTGCCATGTCCAGGGCTGTTTGCGTCGTTGCGCTGTTCGCTGCCCTGGGCTCGCTCGCCTGCTCGGCCCCGGCGATGGCTGCCGATCAGGCCGCGGCCGAAACGCACTTTGCGGCCAAGGTCTGGCCAGTGTTCCAGGCCAAGTGCATTGCCTGCCACGGCAATAATCCTGACGAATTGGCTGGCGGCCTGGACCTGCGCACTCGCGATTCGGCGCATCGTCCCAGCGACAGTGGCCAGCCGTCGATCTTGGCCGGCAAGCCCGAGACCAGCCTGGTATACATCGCGGTCACGCGCGAGAGCGCCGACCTGGTGATGCCGCCGAAGGAAAACGACAAGCTCTCGACCGAACAAGTCGAGGCGATCCGCCAATGGATTGCCGACGGCGCGATTTGGCCCGCGGCCGATCGCCTGGCCGAATTGTCGAAGGAACTTTCGTGGAACGCGACCGACGGCGTTACCGTGTCGACCAGCGGCGGCCTGTCGGCCGATTGGACCAACCGACGGTACAAGCCCGAAGACCTGTGGGCCTACCAGAGCGTGCGTAAGCCGGCGCTCGCGGCCGAGAGCGGCCCGGCGGCGATCGACGCCTTGCTCGACGCGCACCAGGCCGCGCTAAATGTGACCGCCGCACCCGCGGCTGACCGGCGCACATTAATCCGCCGCGCCACGTTTGATCTCACCGGCCTGCCGCCGACGGCCGAAGAAGTGGAGGCGTTCGTAGCCTCCAACCCTCCGTCCCTCCATCCCTCTGTCCCTCCATCGCGGCAGGACGGAGAGACGGAGGGACAGAGGGATCGAGAGAATACGGACGCAGCGTACACCGCGCTCGTCGACCGCCTGCTCGCCTCGCCGCACTACGGCGAGCAGATGGCCCGCCATTGGCTCGACGTGGTGCGCTACGCCGACAGCTCGGGTTTCGCGAACGACTACGAGCGCGGCAGCGCCTGGCGGTACCGCGATTGGGTCGTGCGGGCATTCAACGACGACCTGCCTTACGACGAGTTCGTGCGGCAGCAGATTGCCGGCGACGAGATCGATCCCGAAAACCCGTCGTCGCTGGTGGCGGTTGGCTTTCTGCGGATGGGCCCCTGGGAGCTGACCGGCATGGAGGTGCCCAAAGTCGCTCGGCAACGGTTCCTCGACGACGTGACCAACAGCGTCGGCGAGACCTTCCTGGCCCACTCGCTGCAATGCGCGCGCTGCCACGATCACAAATTCGATCCCGTGCCGACGCGCGATTACTACTCGATCCAAGCCTGCTTCGCGACCACGCAGTTGGCCGAACGCGCCGCGGCGTTCGAGCCAGAAGAGCACGTCGGTTCGACCGATGAACGGAAGTACGCGCTAAATCGCAAGCGGCGGTTCGAGGCCGAGCTCAATGCGCTCAGTCAGCGCTCGATCGCGGCGGCGCGCCAATGGTTGGCCGAAAAGAAACTCGACCCCGCGCCGTTCGAAGCGGCGCTTGCCGCCGTGCAGGCCGGCAACGGCGAGGGTCGCCGCAAGCCCAACGACTACGAACAAGCCCGCGCGCGGCTGCTCAAGCACGGCATCCCCGAGGAGCAAATCCCGCCGCGCTACTTGGGACTCGCGCCTGAAGAACTGGGCCGCGACCGCATTGCCCGCAAGGGGCTCGAACGCCTCGAATGGGAGCTTGAGCGCTACGAGCCGTTCGCCTTGAGCGTGTACGCAGGTCGCACGCCGGCGGTGACGGCCGTGGTTGCGCCGCAGCGGATGGCGCAACATCGCATGCGCCAAGGTGAGCTTGAAGAGACATGCATCCTGGGCAGCGGCGACCCGTTCTCGCCCACGCAGCCGGTTGCGCCCGGTGTGCTGTCGGCACTCGGCATTCCGCCGATCGAACCGTTGCCCGCAACGATCGAAGGCCGCCGCCGTGCGCTGAGTGCGTGGATTACCGACGAGCGCAATCCACTGACCACCCGGGCGATCGTCAATCGCCTGTGGCTGTGGCACTTCGGCACGGCGCTGGCGGGCAACCCCAACAACTTCGGCGGCACCGGCAAGAAGCCAACTCATCCCGAGCTGCTCGATTACCTGGCCACCCGATTGGTCGAGCACCGCTGGAGCCTGAAGGCTTTGCATCGCGAGATCATGCTCTCGGCGGCGTACCGGCGCAGTTGCGAACACCCCCACCGCCAGCAACTCGCCGAGCGCGACCCGCATGGCAGCAGCTATGCGGTCTTCCGCCCGCGCCGGCTGACGGCCGAAGAATTGCGCGACGCGATGCTGCTGGTTTCGGGAGAATTGAACCCGGCGCTCGGCGGCGTGCCGGTCAAGCCCGAGATGAACCTCGAGGCGGCGCTGCAGCCGCGCCAGGTGATGGGCACGTTCGCCACGGCCTGGGTGCCCAACCCGAAGCCCGAGGACCGCCATCGCCGCAGCCTATACGCCCTGAAGTTGCGAGGCTTGCGCGACCCGTTCTTCGACGTATTCAACGAGCCGAATCCCGATCTGTCGTGCGAGTGCCGCGAGGCGTCGACCGTCACGCCGCAGGTGTTCAGCCTGTTCAACGCCAAGGCCAGCTACGACCGCGCCGTGGCGCTGGCTTGGGCGGCGCTCGACCACGGCGCCGACGATGCTGCCGCGCTCAAGACCGTATGGCGGCGGGCCTACGGCCGCTTGCCCAACGACGCGGAAATACAGACGGCACGGAAGCACTGGCAGGCGATGACCGCGCGGCACGAGAAGCTGGCCCTGTCGCGGCCGACGTATCCCAGCCATGTCGAGCGCGAGGCGGTCGAGGAGAACACCGGCACGAAGTTCCGCTTCGACGAGCCGTTGGATGCGTATGCCGATTTTGTCCCCGACCGCGCGCTGGCCGACCTCGACCCGCGCGGCCGCGGCCTGGCCGAGGTTTGCCTGGTGATTTTGAATTCGAACGAGTTTGTGTACGTGTATTGAAGCGATGAGCGGCTAGCAATTAGCAGCTAGCCGGCTAATCGCTAACCGCTAATTGCTGATCGCTGTATCTACCATGCATCGTCGTGAATTCTTGTACGGTCTCGGGGCATCGCTGGGAAGTGTTGCGCTCACCGCGCTGGCGGCGAACGACAGCTCATCAAAGAACCCGCTCGCCCCCAAGCCGCCGCAGGTGGCGTCGAAGGCCAAACGCTGCATCTTCCTGATGATGGAAGGCGGCCCCAGCCACATCGACACGTTCGATCCCAAGCCGGCGCTCGACGGGTTGCATCTCAAGCAGTTCGTGCGCGAAGGCAAGATGAAGTCGGCCATGGAGAGCGGCACGCGCTACTACGTGCGCAGCCCGTTCAAGTTCCACAAGGTCGGCACGAGCGGCGTCGAGATGGCGACCAACTGGGAGCATCTGGCCGGTGTGGCCGACGAAATCTGCTTCTACCGCGGCTGCCAGGTCGATAGCGTCAACCATCCGACCGCCATGTTCCAGATGAACACCGGCAACCGCTTCGGCGGCGATCCGGCGATCGGCTCTTGGGTCACCTATGGCTTGGGATCGCCGAACGAGAACCTGCCCGGGTTCATCGTGCTACCCGAGGTCTCGTATCCGCAAGGGGGCGCGGCGAACTGGGGCAACGGCTTTCTGCCGGCAAGCTACCAGGGCACGCCGCTGCGCCCCAAAGGAGCGCCGATCCTCGACCTCACGCCGCCCGCCGGGATCGCGCCCGAGCATCAGCGCGAGAATCTCGACTTTCTCGCGGCGCTCAACCGTCAGCACCAAAGCGACCACGCCTGGCACGACGAGCTCTCGGCGCGGATCGACAGCTACGAGCTCGCCTTCCGCATGCAAATGCAGGTGCCCGAAATTCTCGATCTCAAGCAGGAAAACCAACGCACGATCGAGCAGTACGGCATCGGCCGCGAGCCGACCGACAGCTTCGGCCGCAAGTGCCTCTTAGCCCGCCGATTGATCGAGCAAGGCGTGCGATTCGTGCAGCTTTACCACGGCTCGTGGGATTCGCACGATTTTATCGAGCGGGCGCACGGCAACCTGGTGCCGCAGGTCGATCGGCCGATCGCCGCCCTGCTGGCCGATTTGCGCACTCGCGGATTACTCGACGAAACGCTGGTCGTGTGGTGCGGCGAGTTCGGCCGCACGCCCGACAACGGTGTCCGCGGCGGCACCGCCTACGGGCGCGATCATAATCCGAAGGCGATGACCATCTGGCTGGCCGGCGGCGGCGTGAACGCGGGGCACGTGGTCGGCGCGACCGACGAGACCGGCACCGAAGCGGTCGAGTGCGTCCACCATGTGCGCGATCTGCATGTGACCCTGCTGCGCCTGTTGGGCCTCGACGACAACAAGCTCACGTTCTACCACGGCGGACGGTTCAAGCAGCTTTCGCAGTTCGGCGGCAGCGTGATCAAGGAATTGATCGCGTAATCCACGACCTTTTCCCTCCGGGAGAAGGTGTGCCCGAAGGGCGGATGAGGGAGGATCGGCATGGACTG
>DASZPI010000945.1:0-4086 GCA_035550355.1 Pirellulales bacterium | reverse complement strand
CTCGCTGTACCAATTCGATCTCGACACGGCCGACGACCCGCAGCCGCCGAGCACGCAGCCGTTTGCCATCGGCGCGCTCGAAGGCCAGCTGGAGGTGCGCAACCTGCGGGTGTGGCGCGACGTGTACTACACCGTGCCGCCCGAG
The DNA here is from genome assembly GCA_035550355.1 of Pirellulales bacterium. Taxonomy (GTDB): domain Bacteria; phylum Planctomycetota; class Planctomycetia; order Pirellulales; family PNKZ01; genus DATAXP01. The sequence goes on along the minus strand of DASZPI010000945.1, from coordinate 3,941 downwards.
CTTGCCGTGCCCCGCAACCGCAAGCTGGGCCGCGCACTGTACGAGCCGTTCCAACTGGGCGACGACGAATACTTTGTGCTGGGCGACAACAGCCCGCGCTCGCTCGATAGCCGCTATGTCTCGTTTGGGCCGGCGGTTGCTGCTAGCTTGCTGATCGGGCCGCCGTGCTGGATCTTCCGCTCCAAGTGAGCGGGTCCGCGGGCTTGCGGTGGCGGCTCGTGACGCAGCGGCACTCGCCGACTGCCCTCTGCCCACTGCCGGCTGCCTGCTATGATATCACCATGAAGAGCCAATCGCCGACCAAGCAAGTTGTGACGTCGCATCTGCCCAAGGACACGGTGCGCGAGACGGTCGAATCGATCGTCGTGGCGTTCATCCTGGCCTTTCTGTTCCGGACGTTCGAGGCCGAGGCATTCGTCATTCCCACCGGGTCGATGGCCCCGACGCTGATGGGGCAGCACAAGGACCTGGACTGCCCGCAGTGCGGTTTCACGTTCCAGGTGGGCGTGAAGGAAGACCCGCGCTGGGACATCTCGGGCTGCACCTGCCCAAACTGCCGCTACGTGATCAATTTCGAGCACGACTACGATCGCATTCCCACCTCGTTCAAGGGGGACCGGATCATCGTCTCGAAATTCCCCTACGAGTTCGGCGACCCGAGCCGTTGGGATGTCGCCGTGTTCAAGTACCCGGCGACCGCGAAGACGAATTTCATCAAGCGGATCGTCGGCCTGCCGCGCGAGCGGCTGCGCGTGCTGCACGGCAACATCTACACCAAGCCTGACGGGGCGACCGACTTCAAGATCGAAACGAAGCCCCCCGAAAAAGTGCTCGCCATGCTGCAGATGGTCTACGACAACGATCACTGCCTGCCCAACTACATTGCCAAGGGCCTGCCGGCCCGCTGGACATCGGCAACCGCTGCGGGGTCGTCGGCCTGGCAACCTTCCGAGGACTATCGCACGTTCGAGCTCAAGGCTCCGACCCAGGACCAGGCGTTGCTGCGCTACGAGCATCGCACGCCCGACGCCAACGATTGGGCCGCGCTGAAGTACAATCCCGACAGCCCCAACACGCGACAGCGCCTGTCGGAAATACCTGCCGATCCGGTGGTCGATTTCTGCGCCTACGACACCGGCTTTCGCGACGAGCCGTATTTGGGCGCCTACGCCGTCGGCGATCTGGCCTTAGAATGCGAACTCGAAATTCTCCGCAGCGAGCAGGCTGACCCCCGCGGCGGTGAAGCGGTGCTCGAGCTGATCGAAGGGGGCCGCGCCTTCCGCTGCCGCATCGACCTGAGCACGGGCGACGCCACGCTGCTGGCCGACGACCTGCCGTCGTTCAAGCCGACGGCCAAGACCGCGGTGCGCGGCACCGGCCGACATCGCCTGCGATTCTCGAATGTCGATGATCAATTGCTGGTGTGGGTGGACGACGCATTGGTCGCCTTCGATGCTCCGACGCGCTACGAGCTGCCCTGGCAGGGGCCGAGCGAACGCGATGGCACACCCGCGTCGATCGCCGTGCGCGGCGTCGCGGCACGCCTCAGCCATCTGCGCGTGCTGCGCGATGTGTATTATCTAACCGAACAAGAAAGCCGCGGCATCGCCAGCCAAGACAATAATCCCGTGGCGCTCAACGGCAGCCGCGAGCCGATGGAATTCACGCTCGCAGCCGACCAGTTCCTGGTGTTCGGCGACAACAGCCCCAAGAGCAAGGACAGTCGGCTGTGGACGCGCTCCGACGAATTCGGCAAGCCCGAATACTACGTGAGCCGCGAACTGCTGATCGGTAAGGCGATGTTCGTGTATTGGCCGCACGCGCTCGATACGATTCCGGGCACGGGCATGACGCTGCCGCCAGCCCTGCAATGGGTGCCGAATTTTGCACGGAGGAGATTCATACGATAGTTGCTCGTTGTTAGTGGCTGGTTCATCCATCGCTCACGGAGGAGCGACGCATGTCGATGCTCGAAGTCCACGGACTGATCAAGACCTACGGTCGGCGGCGGGTGGTCGATGGCGTCGAGTTCGACGTCGGCCACGGCGAAATCGTCGGCCTGCTGGGGCCCAACGGGGCGGGCAAAACCACGAGCTTCCGCATGGCGTGCGGCATGATCGCTCCCGACGCCGGCCGCGTAATGCTCAACGACATCGACGTGACCAACTGGCCGATGTTTCGCCGCGCCCGCGACGGCGGCATGGGCTACCTGGCTCAAGAGTCGAGCGTGTTCCGCAAGCTCACGGTCGAGAAAAACCTGCTGGGCATGATGGAGATGCTGGGCATCGACCGCCGCGCCCGCCGCAAACGCTGCGACGAGCTGCTCGAGCAGTTCAAGATCACCAAGCTGCGCAAATCGCTGGCCATGAGCCTGTCGGGCGGCGAACGGCGACGCTTGGAGATCGCGCGCTGCCTGGTCTCGAACCCGCGGTTGATCTTGTTCGACGAGCCGTTCACCGGCATCGACCCGGTGACGATCGCCAGCATTCAGGAGATCATTCGCGAGCTGCGAACCAACGGCATTTCGATCCTGATCACCGACCACCAGGTGCGCGAGACGCTGCAGATCACCGACCGCAGCTATGTGATCCGCGCCGGCAAGGTGTTGTGCCACGGCAGCCCCAACGAGGTGCTGCAGCATCCCGAAGCGCGCAAATACTACTTCGGCGAAGGCATGGACCTGGGCGTGTCGCCCCGCGCCGCGTGAACCGGCGAGCGCTTTCCCGCCGCTCCCGAACGAGTTGAAGCGCGTAGGGTGGGTCGAGCCGCTGCGGCGAGGCCCACCGCGAACGACCGTCGTTGGTCGGCCTCGCGTTGCTCGACCCACCCTACGTCGGGTCTCACACGCGCCTGTCGCATCGCGCTCGGCGGTGAAGTACACTGTTCACCGTCGACCCCGCCTTGCCTTCCCACCCGCCATTCGAGAGACCATCATGCTTGCCCGCCTGCACTTCGTCTGCCTGGCCATCGCGTTGGTTTGCACCTTGCTCGGCTCCGCCGTCCGGGGCCAATCGCCCTCGGGCGCCAAGAAGATTCGCGTTGGCATTATCGGACTCGACACGTCGCACGTCACCGCGTTCACCGGCGCGGTCAAAAACCCCAAGGGCGATCCCGACCTGGAATCGATCGACATCGTCGCCGCGTTTCCCGGCGGCAGTCCCGATCTGCCGACCAGCGCCGACCGCGTGGCGGGCTTTACCGAGAAGCTGAAAGCGATGGGCGTCGAGATCGTGCCATCGATCGAGGCGCTGGTCGAGCGCGTCGATGCCGTGCTGCTGGAGAGCGTCGACGGCCGACCGCATCTCGAGCAGGTGCGGCCGGTGATCGCGGCCAAGAAGCCGGTGTTCATCGACAAGCCGGTCGCGGCGTCGCTGGCCGATGCCATTGAAATCTACCGGCTGGCCGAGCAGGCCGGCGTCCCTTGCTTCTCGAGCTCGTCGCTGCGATTCAGCCCCGAGATTGCCGGCATGCGCGACAATCCCAAGGTCGGCAAGGTGGTCGGTGTCGAAGTGCACAGCCCCTGCTCGCTCGATTCGCATCACCCCGACCTGTTCTGGTACGGCATCCACGGCGTCGAGATGGTGTACACGATCATGGGCCCCGGGTGCGTGAGCGTGCAGCGCACGCACACCGACGGCGTCGACGTGGTCACCGGCGTGTGGAAGGACGGTCGCGTGGCCACCTACCGCGGCCTGCGTGCCGGGAAGACGGGCTACGGCGGTTGGGTGTTCGGCGACCAGGGGATCGAGCCGATCGGCAAGTACGCCGGCTACAATCCGCTGCTTGTCCAGATCGCGCGGTTCTTCCGCAGCGGCAAGCCGCCGGTCGCGGCCGCCGAGACGATCGAGCTGATCGCGTTCATGGAAGCGGCCGACGAAAGCAAGCGCCAAGGCGGCTGCCCGGTGACGATCGAAAGCGTGATGGCCAAGGCGAGCAGCGCA
>DASZPI010000944.1:0-3286 GCA_035550355.1 Pirellulales bacterium | reverse complement strand
GGCGACCGGCGATTTCTCGTGTCCCATGCCGATCTGTTTCATGCGATAGTCGGCAGCCACCAGCACGCGGGCGAAATGCGAGCTGGCCGGCACGCCGCCGATGCGGATTTGCTGCGGCCCCAGCGCTCGTTCGATCTCGTTGGTCGAAACGTCTTCGGCCCGCGAGATGCGGCTGACGTAGTCGCGCAGCCGCTGCAGGCCTTCTTGCGTCGGGTCGATCGAGCAGGTGATGCCGCCTTGCGAGGCGCGGCGCGCGGTGCGCAATGCCACCAGCAAGTCGTCGAGCATCAGCGCGGGACGCTTGGTCGACTTGCCGACGACATTACCGAGCGCGTCGGCCTGCAAGCCTTCGGCATAGCCGGCGAGCACAATGTCGTTTTCTTCCGGATAGATCAGCACGTAGCGAACGTTTTGCAGCCCAGCGAGCATGCGCATTTCGATGGGCAACGGCTTGCCGGTTTGCATGAGCTCGGCAATGGCTTCTTGCAGCCGCGCCAGCGAAACCTTGCGCAGCTCGGTGGGCTCGTCCATCTCGCCGGGAACGCGCTCGAGCGCTTTGCGGCGCAGCTCGCGCATGAAGGCGCGATCGTCGGCCTCGGCATTCAGCAGCACGCCGGCCGCGTCGATGTACACACCGCCGACCGATTGTCGTCGACCGCGACCACCACCGCCGCCGCCGCCACAGCAGCACTGGGCCAACAGATCGGCCGAAGGCATGGCGATGATCGTGACGAGAACAGCCGCGCGGAACGCGCCGCGCACACCGAGGCGATCGAGTCTCATGCCAAACGCTCCCAAGCCAGAACGGCCGCGGTCGCCAGGAACAGCGCCCAGCGACCAAACATTACGAGAAGGACAGACCTCACTAGTCTAGCTGCGGGGCGGCTGGCAGCAATCAAAAACCAGCCGTCACTCGCCAATCGTGCCGTTTGCAGGGGATTCGCCGGGAGAGGTGCCTGCCGTGGCTAAGCTGGCAGTTCGTTTGCGCGTCGCCGGATGCTCGGGTCCAGCCAAATCGGTCGGGGCAAAATCGTTCGAGCCCGGAAGGCGGATTTCGAGCATCGTCGCAAACACCTGGTCGGCCGGAATGCGATTGTCGGCTCGGTACACGCGGCCCTCGACCGCCAGTCGCGAGCCGGGCACGGCCCAGCGCAGCTCCGACGATTCGAGCTGGACCGAAGTCTTGGGATCGAGCTTGGCGATCACGCGTCGTACCGTATCGGACTCGACCATGACGGCCAGCGCATCGCGCCGCACCTGGACGACCTTGCCCACGATCGGAGCGTCGGCGCCCGGCTTGATGGTTGAGCGGGAATCCTCGGCCGGCGGTGGGCACACTTCGATGCGGGCCACAGGCGCGTCGGTGTGTCCGGCCGAATCGATGCGGCCGACGAAGCGCACGAACTCGTCGGGCTTGAGCGCCGAGCGCTTCAGCGGACCGCGGACGACGAGACCTGTCGCCTCGGGATGCACATGCACCGCCACCGGTCGATCGGCTCCGTCGAACCAGGCGATGATGGCGCCGTCGCGCCGCTCGACCACTTGCCCGCGCACAGCAAGCTCGTCCAGCGTGTCGATATCGACCAGGTCGGCGGCGGTGTAGTAGTAGTGATTCGTACGGCACCAACCCATGGCGTAATACAGTTGATCGCGCGGATGGATTTTGAGCGGCTTGTAGAACATCGGCCAGCCCGTGACCGCACTGCGCGGCACGGCGTAGGGATCGTCGGCAATGGTTTGCGCGCCCACGGTGAATGGCGGAAGAAAGATAATTCCCGCGGCGAGAACAATTCTTAGCATCGGCGCCTCCGCTCGATCGATCCGCGAATACTTTAAGGCACTCTAAGCAGGCAATGGGTGAAGCTCAAGCGAGCCGACTTGCAGCGACAAGTGGCTGGTCAAACTCGCATGCAGATCAGGCAAAGACTGTCGCAACACGTCGGTGATGACGTGGACTTGAAGCGACCTGCATTACGAACCGACAAGTTTCATTCGCCGGTCGCCTGTGGACGTTGCGTGTCAGAAGCATTCGCAACGAAGTCGTAGCGAGCGACGGCTAGGAACTGAAGCGTGATCGCCGACCGCCGGCGGTCGCAAGGTCATCGCGGGAATCTGGATCAAATCTGCTATTGAACTTTTGGTGAACATAAGTGACGATCGATCCATCGACCTAAGTCTCCATGCAGTAACGCCTTCGTAATCTCCAGCAGGCGGTGTGGCCACCTGCCATACAGGGGGGGTGGCGGGGGGGTTTGGCAGCTGCGGGCAGCTCTTTTCTCGCGACCGGACAAGGATTGTCCCTTTTTTTCGAGAACGGATTCTAAGTTGCAAAAGTTCGCCAGAAGTATTGTCGAAACGGTTCGGCATCCCATGGTCGTCATGGACGCCGACTCGCGCATCGTGTCGGTCAACAACGCCTTTTATCAGGCGTTTCGAACCACCGAGGCCGAAACCCTCCACCGGTCGCTGTTCGAGATTTCGAACGGAATCTGGGACACCCCGGGGCTTCGGACGTTGTTGAACGAGGCGCTGCGCAGCGACGTGCCGGTAGAAGGCTGCGAAATGGAGCGCGACGTCGGCGACACCGATTGGCAGTTGCTGGTGCTCAACGCACGGCGTGTGAGCCGCGACGAAGACGGCTCGCCGATGGTGTTGCTGGCGATCGAGGACGGTACCTTGCGCCGGCGCGCGCGGGACGACCTTGTGAGTCAGAATGCCGAGTTGCAAGGGGCCTTCGCGCTGCAGGCCGATGCCTTACGCGTTGCGAACAAAGGCCGCAGTGAAGCGGTGCTTGATTTGGCGGCCGTCAACCGCGAGCTGGAAGCGTTCTGTTACTCGGTGAGCCATGATCTTCGGGCTCCGTTGCGCGCGATCGACGGCTTCAGCCTGGAACTGCTCGAGCGGCACGCCGAGCAACTCGACCCGCAGGGCTTGCATTATTTGCGGCGCATCCGAGCCGGCACTCAGCGGATGGGCCAGTTGATCGACGATCTGCGGGCGCTTTCGCGCGCGTCGCGCCAGGAGATGCATCGCGAACCGGTCGACCTCACGCAAGTCGCCCATACCGTGGTCGCCGACCTGCGCGAGTTGGAGCCGCACCGCGCGGTCGACTTTTTCGTCGACGCCGAGCTGGTGACGGACTGCGATCGGCGCTTGGTGCAAATCGTGGTGGCAAATCTGCTGGAAAATGCGTGGAAGTTTACCGCGAAAAAAGCAAACGCCGGGGTCGAGTTCCGCCGCACTCAGAGCCGCGGCCAAAGCGTATTCGTGGTGCGCGACAATGGCG
>DASZPI010000943.1:0-1927 GCA_035550355.1 Pirellulales bacterium | reverse complement strand
AAGACCCGGGCGATTTGCTGGTGCAGCATGTCGACGGCGACATCATGCTGCCGACCGACCATGGTCCAGTGCGCTGCTACGGACTCGAGCGGCCCGCCGCCAGCGTGCGCGCCAAGGAAACCGGCACGGTCTCGTACCGTGCGACGAGTTGGCAGGTCGAGCCGGTGCCCATGTCGGCACAAGCCGCCGCCGCGATCGGCCCCGAGCCCATCGAGGCGATCTCAACCATCGAGCCCGTCGGCGTAGGCCCGTCGACCTCCGCCGGGACGACGAACACTCAGTTAAACATCAACCTCAGGCCCTTGGGCGACGATCGGTTCCATATCGACATCACCTATGATAATCAAGGCGGCGGCGCGCGGAGCGGCACGTTCGAAGGAACAAAAGACGAAATCCGCGCGTGGCTGCGATCGTTGGCCGACTTGCCGAGCGACGCCTTGGCGCGAATCCTCAATACACTCGATCACATCGGCCAGCGCCGGCTGTTTCCACCTCGCGGCCGGTGGACGCTCTCTACTCCCGGAAACACTAACATCGTGTCGCCCTGACCGCGCCACTGCGCATTATTCCACCACACGCCTTGAGGGAAGTCATGATCGCATCGCTCGAAGCATCATACGGGTACGAACCACCTGCTGCGAAGGTTGCCGATCTCGTTTCGTCGCGGTTGCAGCGCAGCGGATATCCATGGTTGAGGTCAGTCATTTGCGAAGCGCACGACGGGCTGGTGGTGCTTTCGGGCCGGGTGCCGTCATTCTATATGAAGCAGATCGCTCAAGTGCTCGCGTCGCACACGCCGGGGGTTCGCGGCGTTGACAACCGGCTAGGTGTCGAACGCCGCAGGAGTTGACGCAATCGTTGCACGATCGGTCACGTCGATCGCTCGCGGTGCCAGTGCGCCACTTCAGTTCAGTATTTCCACGTCGACTGGTACGCAGCTCCCGATCGACGATGAACTCGGCCTGGACATGACCGGCCAACAGTCCAATTTTGTCGGCTTCGCCGACTTGTCGCGCAGAACCGCCGAGTACGCGCGTTCATATGCCTTTGGCGCGCATGGCTGCGATCGCGTGACACATGTGTGCAGCAATTGCGTGAGCTGCCCGACGACATGGGCGGTTTCTTCTGCATGATCAGCGCGGCAACGCCAGCCGTGTAGGGATGCGCTCGTTCCGTCGAACGGTTAGTCGCGAGCGCAAGATTCTCGTCGGCCGAGGTGCTTGCGACATCAAAATTAGTGCTCATGCGTGCGTTTTCGCGCGCTGCACTTAACGCGTGTGCGATCGAGCACAGTCCAATCCAGCAGGCTTGGTTGAATCTTGCAGATTGTCCCGAGTTTTTGAGCGGCTGGCCTCACGGCACTGGTTTTGCTTTTCCTGCCGGAGAAGGCATTAACGAAAGGGCCAGCGCATGAAGACATCATCGGAGTTGATGGGAGAGGCGTTCGAGCGGTCATTAAACCGTTGGCGGCACGCAAAGATCAATGGCAACCTAACGCTTCCTTCCGCTCGCCAACCTGCCCATTGGACAATTGCGATCAGCCGTGAGACGGGAGCTGGCGGCGGCGAAGTCGCGCGTGCTCTGGGCGCAAAGCTTGGCTGGGACGTGTTCGATCGGACGATCGTCGATTGGGTTGCCAAGCAAAGCGGCATTCGTCAGGAATTGCTCGAGACACTTGACGAGAATCCGCCTCATTGGCTGATCGAGTGCCTCAATGCATTTGCCGGCGGCTCCCAGGTCACGGGCAGCAGCTACGCACGCGACTTGGGCGAGGTGTTACTGGCGATGGCGGCGCATGGCGAATGCGTGATCGTCGGCCGTGGCGCCAGCTTGCTCCTGCCGCGTGCAACGACGTTGCGGGTGCGCGTGATTGCTTCGCTGGCCGATCGTGTGCAACGCATCGCCGGCAAACGGGGAATTGATTCTC
>DASZPI010000942.1:0-1822 GCA_035550355.1 Pirellulales bacterium | reverse complement strand
GATATGCGCACCGATCCGATCCCGTTGTTCGTGTTGGCAATGATGCTCGGCTGGGTGTATCAGCGCACCCATCGCATTTGGCCCAGCGTGGTGGTACACGTTTGCCTGAACGGGCTGAGCACGCTGGCGCTCGCGGCCGATGTGCTGCTGCGCAAATAACGCGTCCGGAATTCTAGCGCTGTGGTACGGCCGCACTTGGACGGCGCACCGTACGCTGCCCTTCGCCGCTTTGTGCTCGCGCAGCGGCACGCAGTGCTTCGGTCTTGGCAATCGCTGCTTCGACGGCGACCTGCTCGCTGAGCTCGGCAAACTGCTGGCAAATCTCCGGCCGCACGTCTTTCATGCGTGAGATCACGTCGTCGAGACCTGCCAAATTGCACTGGGCCGCCTGATGCAGGGCGGCAACGAACAACGTCGTCTCACGAAAATTATGGTCGGCAATTTGGCCGACGAGCGGCTGCATGACCTTGGCAAGCACCTCGAGCGTGGCGTTGTCGAGGTGCAGGAACGAATCGAGCCGGCAGGTGACGCTGTACGTGCCATCCGCCTTGCGAACGTACGACGAGCGCAGCAGCAGCACGCATTGTCCCTTCAGCGGTTGATTGAATACCGGACCGTCGTAGCAACCGTCGGCGTAAAAAACGTGGGCTTCCTGGCTGCGATAGATCAAGTCAACTTTGCCCACTGTGCCGGCGCCGTCGTCGGCATGCAGCGTCTCGTTCTCATCGCGGTCAAGTGTTACGGTGCTGATGCCAAGCACGCGCCATACTTCGACCACCAGCTCGGGATGTTCGACCAAATACAGGTAGAACTCAGGGTCACAGTCGATGACTTGCGTCGGCAGGCGTCGAAAGATTGACGAATCGACGAGCACCTTCGAGACACGCGCTCGGTCGCTGGCCGCAAGTCGGGCAAGCGGAATCGCCCGCAACGCTTCGTCGCGCGCTGCGCGATTGGTCGCGCTGCCGTTGGGCGTTGCCGCCACGGTCGGCGCTGCGACCAACAACAGGATGCCGACTATCAACGCCGCGCGCACGCCAATGTTCGCCTGCATCGACTCCCCCCGGAGTGGGATCAAACCGACTGGGCGATCAGGTCGTTTGCGGCAAACGCGTACGAATGCGCCAGTCCTAACACTAATTCGGCTTTCGTGGCCGGACTGCCGCAACGAATCTGCCGTGGTAGCGGCGCAAGCGCCGACATGCTAGCGATCGCCGCGCGTACTCCGGCGATCAACGTGCCGCGGCCGACGCGGCATCTCGAAGCGCAGCTTTCGCCGCGTCAATGGTTGCAGCCACATCGTCTTCCGTGTGTGCCGCCGACAGGAACAGCGCCTCGTACTGGCTGCACGGAAAGTAGACGCCACGCTCGACCAGCCCCCAAAAGAATCGGGCGTACATTGCCGTATCGCTGCGGCTGGCGGTCGACCAATTCGTCACTGGCTCGGGGTTGAAGAACAACGTCAGCATGCTTCCGGCCCCGGCGAGCGTGTGCGGAATGCCCAGCCGCTGCGCTTGCTCGACCAGTCCCGCCGCCAACGTTCCCGCCAGGTCTTCGAGCCGCTCGTACGGCGGATCGTCGCGCAGCGTGCGCAGCGTCGCGATACCTGCCGCCGTGGCCAGCGGGTTGCCCGACAGCGTACCGGCCTGGAACACTTTGCCCGCCGGCAGCACGTGATCCATGATGTCCGCACGACCGCCGTACGCGCCGACCGGCAAACCTCCGCCGACAATCTTGCCCAGCGTGGTCAGGTCGGGCGCGATGCCGAACAACGACTGTGCCCCGCCGTAGGCCACGCGAAAACCCGTCATCACCTCGTCGA